>JABSOH010000058.1 GCA_013216065.1 Alphaproteobacteria bacterium | reverse complement strand
GTGGCCCAAGCGATCTAAACGTTCTTCGAAATCAAAAAAGCTAAACTGACAAGACATCTCTGTTCCCTCATTGACCAAACACCATCAGTGAATCACAAAATTCATCAGTCCACCACAGGTTGATAGAAGTCCTCACCTGACCTGAACTCCCTTTATAGGCAGAAGACGGTCTTTAAGCAGAAAGCTGATCAAAACCACCAACTCTATCACCCCAAAGCAGGGCAGAATTGCGGTGACTTGGGTCGGCTCGGCAATGGTGGCAAGCGGTGGCGCACAAACGCCGATCAGCCAGATTATAAGGATCGATACTGTTGAGTACCAGCACCAGCGTATCTATGCCGATTGTCGCAGCAATGCGTTCGGACGCTGGCCAAAGTCACGGGCGTAAGCCTGATAAGCATCGTAGAGCGCGTGAAATACCGGGCCGATAGAATAGTGAATGTCCTCGATCTGGCTCACGGCCATGACCTTAGCGTAATTGCCCATGCTGAGAACTTCGTCAGCATCGCGCAGATTGGCCTCACTCACTCGGCCTTCGCGTACTGGAATCCCAAGTTGTCGCAGCAATTCCATGCTGCGCAGACGGGTGATTCCGCATAGGAAACAGCCATTATCGGAGGGCGTGATCACTTCGCCATTCTTCACGATCATCAGGTTGGAGGCACTGAACTCGGCGATATTACCCATAGTGTCTTTTAGCAGAGCATTCTTGAAACCGCGCTTACGCGCTTCGAGAATCGCTAAACCAGAGTTCGGATATAGTCCAGCCGCCTTTACGTGGGTTGGCGCCGTATTCGGCAACGGGCGGGCATAGGATGAGATTGCTGCGGTCATGGTGTCCTCGCGTAATGGCATCGGCATCTCAAAGACTGTTAAGGCAAAGCGCGTGCTGTCAGCATCGGGTGCGATAAATCCGCTATCAGCCCAAAACATCGGGCGGATATACAGATCACTATCAGTTGCAAAGCGCTCCAATCCCTGCCAGCAAAGCTCTAAGACCTGCTGCCATCCCAAATCGGGTGCGTGACCAAGCCCGCGCGAAGACGCAATCAGACGTTGGCAATGCAAATCGCTATCGGGGATGGTACCATGAATCCCACGCAACCCATCGAACGCCGTCGAAGCAACCCAGCCCCCGCTCGACATTCCGCTGATCAAAGGTGTGTCCCCGGGCAGCCATTCTCCGTTGAAATAGGTTACACCATCGGAAAAATCGTATTCACGCATCGCCTTTTGCCTTATGGAGCGGAGATCATCAAAAAAGCCGCTTGAAGCGCGGACTATACGGCAAAACTATTCAGTGATCAAGCAAAGGCGCGCGCCACACATAATGCTGCCTCAACTGCATCGCGCGCTCTGTTACCCTGTGTAGGGTCGGCACGACGCACCGCCTGATCATGATTTTCGACCGTGAGGATACCGTAACCGATGGCCAATCCCAATTGCACTGAAAGATCCATCAATCCGCGCGCGCTTTCGCCGCAAACATAATCGTAATGACCGGTCTCACCCCGGATCACACAACCCAAGGCAACATAGGCATTGAATTCACCTGATCCTGCAGCGCGCGCGATAATCGCTGGAATCTCGAACGCACCCGGTACACGCATCACGGTATACAACGCATTCTCAGCCTGTAAGGCTGCAATTGCACCGGCCTCGAGCATCTCGGCGATATCGGTGTAGAACGCACTCGTGACCACAAGAACCCGCATAAGACTACTTTTGTGTGCGTTGACGATAGGCCACCAGATCGCAAATTCGACCGACTTTTAGGTCAAAACGCTGTGCAAAGGCCTCCAAGGCACCCAGCCGCGCCATCGTGCCATCATCAAGCATGACCTCGCAAATCACACCAGAAGGCCGCAATCCTGCCAAACATGCCAAGTCTACTGCCGCCTCGGTATGCCCCGGACGCTCTAATGTGCCACCCGGACGCGCGATGATCGGGAAAATATGTCCGGGAGTCGCAATATCCTCAGGTGTAACCCTTGGATTCGTCGCTATCCGTACTGTCTCGGCACGGTCATACGCCGAAATACCCGACGTTACACCGCTGCGCGCCTCGATCGATACCGTGAAATTGGTCGACATCGGGTCGACATAACGTTTCGGCTGTACACTGAGCGCCATCTGATCCGCCATCTCTTGCGTCAACGCCATGCAAATCAAACCACGGCCATGAGTTGCCATAAAGTTGATTGCTTCGGCAGTCGCAAACTCGGACGCAACTACAAGGTCACCCTCGTTCTCACGATTTTCATCATCAACCAGCAATATGGTGCGTCCCGTCCGTAACTCGGCAATCAAAGTCTCAACGTCGGCTACACACCGTCCACTCTCTCTCGCCAAGGCGGTCTCAGGCCTGATATCAAGCCATTTCTGCGCCAAAACTTCAGTCATGTATTTCCTTTATCCTTATCGTGCGCATTCCAGCACGCTACATAGCGCGCCAGTATGTCAACTTCAAGGTGCACAAGATCGCCAGAGTTGTTATGGCGAAAACTTGCCTGAACTCTGGTGTGCGGAATCATGTTAAATGCAAAATACCCCGAGCTAACTTCGACCACCGTCAACGAACAACCGTCCACAGCAATCGAACCTCTTTCTGCAATATAGCCCATCAAGGCATTGGGGCAAGTAATAAACCACCGTTGGTGACCTTCTCCGGCCTCAATCACCCGCTCTATTATCCCAACTCCGTCAACATGGCCGCTGACCCAGTGTCCACCAAGTGTATCACCCATCCGCAAAGCTGGCTCAAGATTGATCGCATGTCCCACTGACCATTGCCCAATCGCCGTCACTGATAAGCTCTCTGGCGAGACATCGACCGAGAATCGCAAAACGTTGTCCCTTGGCTCTGGCGGCTCAGTCACCGTCAAACACACTCCCGAGCAAGCTACTGAAGCCCCTACCAAAAGGTCTTTGGCATCTAAACGCGTCTCAATGTCGATTGAAAGCCCGCTTGCAATGTTGCCGCGCACGGCTGCTACGCACCCAATATCAGTAATAATACCCGTGAACATAGCCTAGGAGTTGATTAACTTATCGGTCATCAATTTCATGTTCAAAGCAAGTTCTTGCAGTGTTTTCGAACCTGCGCCTTGAATCTTGTTCGCCTGAACCAGTTTCAACGAGTGGATAAACGACACCACTACATCACGGCGTGGTGGAGTATTCTCGGGTAAATTGTTGATGTAGCGGCAAAAATGACCGCCAAAAATCGTGACCAATGGGTAGTTGAACAAAGTGCCTTGGCCACGCAAATTATGCACACGATCAAATATCGGACGCATATTGGTGCGCGTCGGCTCTTTCATATAGACTTTTAGCATGGCTTCGATGGCCTTGAGATCGTCGGCCAGAAACTGCATGAAACGACCAGCGTTCTTTTCGATCACACGATCAATATCGTGCTGAATTTTCGAAAACGATTTGCCACCTGAGGGGGGAACCTTCAGAGTCGTCGGGTCTATCGGCCTTTTCTTGATGTCGTTGCCATCTGACGAAGAGTCTTCTGACATCAATTTTCCCTTTCAAAAAACTTCGGTGCGATTTCATCCTCAAAAAAGCGATGCGCACCGAAAGCACAACTACACGATATCACGACGATCAGAAAAATCTATCCCCATCCGACGACGGCGACGATCCGGACCAAAATACGTCTGCGACATGTAAAATTTGCGCGGGTTTTCAATCAACTTCACCAACCGTGCATGGAGACTTTTCGCCGAGATTGGCTTGACAATGAACTCGTTAATTCCAAGATCCCGTGCCAAATGTATCCGTTGAATCTCAGTGTAACCGGTTACTAGGACAATTGGAACCATGCGAAAATGGTGTTTGGGGTTCTGGCGCACCGCACGAAGAAAGTCTTCGCAGGTGTCGTTCTCCATCTCCCAGTCGATGAAGACAATATCCGGGTTGAATTTCTCTAATTTTCTCAATGCCTCTTCGGACGAGTGTACTGAAGTTATACGTTTTACGCCAAAGGCTTCCAAGATATCGGTGAACACCTCAAGGAAAAAATCCGAGTCATCAACGCACATCGTTGCAAGTGCGCTGAAGTCATAACGCCGTGTCAATGCCACGATGCACAAATCCGCTTACTTAATGCACTAAAAAACACTGTTAGTCCTATACACCATATTTTTAGGCTCCATAAAACCTTTAGTAGCCGATTAATATCAGATTTTCACAAAACTTCAGAAAACTTGCTTCCCAGTAACTTTTATTACTTCAGATAAATTTAATCCCCCCCCTGAAGGCGCGAAAGTTCACGTCGATATTCAAACATAAGGAGACGTGCGCGAAACGCAGCAATTTTCTGCTGTATCTGTGGAGATTGTTCAGGATGTTTTTTCAGAAGCGCAATAGCTTGATCGAAATGGGCTTGCGCTCGATCAGGATCGTTGAGTTGGATATACACCTCGGCGAGGTTCCCGAACAGGTTTGAGGCGCTGACATCAAGCTTGTTGTGGATATTTCTCAGTTTTAGAGCCCGGGACATCACGGCCAACCCGCCCTGTGCATCCCCATCGTGGACACAACGCACGCCGTACAACTCGAGAGGATGGATCATGTGTTTGCCGAGACGCTCATCAATGGTTGCAGGGTGTTGCGCCAATTCTGCAATCAGGGCTTCAACTTCGGCTTTTTTCTGTAGGGCACGGTAGAGTTTGAACAGGCGTAGCTGTACTATGACCTTTGTGACGAGATCGCCGCGCTGTGCCATAAAATTTAAAACCTGCCGCCAATGATCAATGGCTTTTTCCCACTCCTGCGCGGCCTCAAACATCGGAGCCAGCAGTTGCGTTGCGTAAAAGCGCACCTTCCTGGTGTTTCCATCCCGTGCGAAACACTCAATGAATGGACGGCTTGCCGCAGAATTTTTCAAGAGTACCATCGCTGCAATTAACTGCTTGTCTTCGAGGTTAAGACAATACTGCCACACCTCTTGGTCTTCCATCGCCGAAGCAAGTAACTTTTGCAGCCCCGTCACATCTTTTCCGGCTAATGCCTGGTTAAAGGTGTGTCTAAAGAACTGTCCCCGAAGCTTATTCAAGTACGAGAATTCTTGCCTAAGCGTCTCCATCAACTCTGGCTTGGCCTGAATCGCCACACCGAGATCTAACTTATGCGTCTGTTCTTCGATCAGAGTGCTCAGTTCGGTGTACTCTGGTGCCTCTATGTTGCAAAGCCCGCGCCCTTGCATCAACACTTCCAGCGCTTCTAGCGGCTCATCGCGTTGCACTAGAGCCTTGCCGAGCCGATGCAGGGCATCAAAGCGTTCAGGCGCACCTTCGGGCAGAGTTTCAGTAAGTTCACGGTTGTGCAATATCCGGCTATCAAGGTCAAGGTCGTCACCTGCGATTTCGAGCAGTTGCAACAGTACCTCGGTGCGTTCGGAAGTGATGCTGAGCAGAGTTGCGAGTTTCTCCTGTGCGACGGCAACTTCTTGCGCATCAAGGTGCAGATCGATCCGCTCCCGTAGCAACACTTCGTGTTCTTCGGGGGTTTCAGGTTGCCGCAATAATTGATCCAAGACTTTGGCAAGAGCCACTCGGTCTTGTGCATCGCGATACAGTGCCGCCAATTGCCACCAGATATTGCGGGGGGCATCGCTTAGGGACGATATATCGCGCAAGAGCGCGATCGCGGTGGTTGAATCGCCCTCCGATTGCACACAGGCTAACAGCCCGTGCAAACTCGACATCTCCGCAGCCGGATCGCCAGATTTTTGCGCACGTTCACGCAAAATCGTGAACCAATGTTTTCGCCACGTGCCTTCTGTCGCCTCGGCCTGCTGTAGGATACGTTGTAAGGGATTGTCAATCTGCTCAAGCAACATCATCAGCACATCATCAGCTGCTGCGACATCGTCATCGGCTTCGTGCAGTGTAATCATCTCGTTGAGAATTTCTTCGCGTTCCCACGGTTCAGCAGCCACGCTTTGCAAGTCACTCAATACCGATACCAAAGCTGCGCTGTTATTTTCAGCGCGATGAAACGCTGCCAGAGACTGAAGAACATCCTTATCCTGAGGTTCAAGCACGCGTAAGCGCTGCAAGGTATCTACCTCAGCAACGGTGTCGCCTTCCGATTGCGCATGGTTTAGCAAACCTTGCAAACCCCGAATTTGGATAGAGATTTTGCCAAGATCGCGGGCACGGGCACTTAAAATCGTGTACCAACGTTTTTGCCGATCGCCTTCAGTGGACTCTGTCTGCTGTAGAATACGCGGTAAGGGGTCATCCGTGTGCTGTAGTAAAATCATCAATGCATCATCGGCAGCCGCGCTGTCTCCACTGGCCTCGTGCAGAGCAATAACCTCGTTGAGAATTTCTTTACGCGCGAGCGAATCCTTGACCACGGCTTGCAAGTCGCTCAGTAGCGAGATCAACGACGCGTCGTCTTGATCGGCACGGTGACATGCTGCCAAAGCAACGAGAACGGTTTCATCCTGCGGTGCAAGCCCTAGCAAACGGTGCAAAGTCGTGCGCACCAGAGTATCATCGTCCTGATCTTCGGCTGCACGCCACAGAGCGCGCAAGGCTGTTTCTACAGCCTCGAAATCAGATTGTTTCTCGCGTAACTTGACCAGACGCTGAAGCCAGCCCACCCGGGCTACACCACCGGAAACCGCGGCTAAGCGTTCGAGTTGCGCAGCTTGTGCCAAGACGTCGCCTCTTGCCATCGCAAGCTTGTAGCTTTCTTCCAACAAAAACGCATCATCGGTGAAATTGTCAATCGCTAGCAGGTTGTCTAAAAGCCACTGCCGATCATCAGCATCGTCTACACGATTGATTAGGCCATAGAAACGATGAGTCAGACGCGCACGAGCCGATTGCTCTGTGCGGCTGCACAGTTGTCGCAACAAAGGCAGCACTGCTTGATCGTCGCCGCTTTGGTGCGCAAGATCAATTAAGCGCGCCAACGCCAACTGTTGCATTTCGCGGTTATCGGTAGCCCCAATCAGGGTATGGTATTCTTGCTGCGCCTTCTCAAGATCACCGCTAAGTTCGGCAATGCGCGCAAAATCGTAGCGCATCGAAAAATTGTCCAGCGCAGGACAACCCAATTCTTCAAGAATCGCAACTCCAGAAGTATAATCCCCGCGTTGTTCGGCGAGTAAAGCCTCAGCATAGCGCAGTAATATATTGATGTTTGCAGCACTCGAGCGCGTGTCGGCCAAGGCATTGACAAAATCGTCTTCACTGCCGTTCACGGCGGCGCGGAATCGATCGATCGGGAAGTTTAGCGGCAAGTCTTCAGCGAATTCCGCAAATCGCACCAAGGGGTGTTGCTGGGTTAAAGCTAACCCAAGCAGATCACGAACGTCAAAATTCAGCCGATCGTAACTCAAATTTTCCTCAGTCAAGCTCTCGGTCTCCTCGATGTTCAAGGAGATTGCGTTTTTAACGCCGAAAAGCCCATCAGGGGCGAAAGCCGCATCTTCCAAGTCAGTCACTGTCGGCGACTCAGGCTCAGGATCAAGGCTTTTCAGCAGCATTTCGTTCAGCACTTCATCAGGGGATTCGTTGAGCAAAACTGCGTCGTCTGCAGTAAGATCGGCAAATACCGGAGCATCCGCGGCCACCTCGAGTGCATCAACGAGTGCCGTATCTTCAACTGTCTCTGGTTTGGCTACGGATGGAATCCGTAGCGCTGCCGGAATGAACAATTGACGCAATAGCGAAGCGATTTTCGAGTTCTTTGGTGCCTGATCAGTTCCATGCGGCTGTTCTTGTGGCGATGATATATCCTCTTCGACGGTATCTTTGGCCGATTTGTCGGATGATGCGAAACCATTGAGCAATCCCTGAAAGTCGCCCTCATCCAACTCTTCTTCGGCAACCACAGCCAGATCTTCTACAGACGCGGTCTCATCGCTCACTGCCGCATTCGAGGATTTCCCCTCAGGCATCGACATCGCGAACAAATCTGTCAACCCTGCTTCATCCTCAGACTCTGAAATGGCTTCTAAAACTGCCTCAGCAAAGGCTTGCTCCAATTCGCCACCCTCTTCTTGTTGTGCGTTCTCGGTGGATTTTTCAGGTGGCGCAACCTCTTCTTGCTGTGGCTTTTCGGTTTGCTCAAGCGATTGTTCAAGATGAATTTGACGCGCAATTTCATCGACCACGCGCGTTACCTCAGCAAGCTCTTGGTTTTCTTTATCCGCGCTGTCGCTCATGACCCGCTCATCCTTAATGTTGGTTCTCAATCCTCCCGTCACCCACATCGCCCCCTAAACCGCGAACAGTAGACCCACAAGAGTGCTTTAATGCTGCACGTTATAACCAAGCTGTCGAATAATGGAAAGTCTCTTTGCAGTGTTCCTTCCCTTCTCTGTCCGAATATGCTGATATACAGGGGCTAGAATGGCAATTTACTCAGCGACGCGCAACACGGAAATGCCATGCTAAATGCAAGGATTTTTTGGTGGGTACGCCACAAAGTTCTGCGGCGATTCGCGCAGCAACGATTCAAGGCCGAAACAGGGATCAAAGCAGGCTACTGGCAGCGGCAAGGCGATATGGGATCCACTGCTGTCGACGCTCACGCAAGAATCGCGCATCATCGCCCCCCATTTGGACATCTCTAAAAACCTCTTAATCTTAGACATCAGACACCAAGACACAGCGAATCACATCAGGAGTCGCAGGACTAGAGGCTTTTATAGGTGTCCATCAGCATCCAAGGACAACTACCATCCGATCTAGCAACCTGCATCGTCTGCCTTAGTGACGTGATTTACGAAAGCATCACGTCTTATGGGAGGGATAAAACATCATATTTCATCGTTTCAAACCCCAAAAAAACGTCCAAAAAAGCCTGAATGATCCTCTCAAAATCGGATGATTAGCTCCTCATCCGTTTGAAGTGTACCTTAAAAAATTTAAGCGTTTTTCGTCAAATTTATGCCATGCTGAACAAATATGTTGGGCTGTCCAGATTTAGCGCTCAATTTTTACACTCAACTTCGAACATCACTGCGCAACATTCAACCACAACATCGAAAACCGAGAAAATGACAAAACCTCGCAAATATACTGGCACAACCTAAACTGTTTACGTTAACACTTCACCGTCCGCATAAAACAAGCCGGGCAAGAGGCGCACTATAGCAAATCAAACCCTAGAGTGTAGACTTAATAAACAGATTTGTGATTCAAGAGATGAAACGGGGAGGTTTTCATGTCTGTGAATGATTGGCTTGGGGAATCGACAAAATCGAGCCATTGTTGCCAAATAAGCCGCGCGGTGTCCCCCGTGTTGACGACTCAGTCTGGTATCATCTTTTGCCTGCAACGAGGGGGCGATGTTCCTGCGGAATATGGTCCAGACGCTCTATAATCGTTACAAACGCTGTGGTGTCTTTGATACGGATTTTCGAGGCGCTGGTTTGGCCTGCATACCGATCTTTCTACGCTGATGATCAACGCTAGTCATGTGAAAGTCCATCGTATTGCGGCCAACGAGGCTTGAACTCTAGGCTGAATCTGAGGACTTTGAACCTGTGGTGGACTGATGAATTTTGTGATTCACTGATGGTGTTTGATTAATGAGGGAACAGAGATGTCTTGTCAGTTTGGTTTTTTTGATTTCGAAGAACGTCTAGATCGCTTGAGCAACCTTGGTAATCAACTGGGGTGTTGCGGTTGATTTCGATATTTTCTGCGCTGATCCGAAAGTAGCTCTTGCCTATTCAGGCAGAGGGGAAGGTGGCCGTCCGGTTTACGACCCTGTGATGATATTCAAGATCCTGATCATTCAGACGCAGAACAATCTCCCGGATGATTGCACGGAGTTTCTGATCAACGACCGTTTGTCTTTCATGCGCTTCTCGGGTCTTGGCAACCGGATGCTCTGGGCCTTCCGGGAACGCCTGACCAGCGATTGACGACCTGTGAGTACGCTTTGATACAGGGTTCGAGACGCAGACGATACCGTTCGCTTTGGGTTGTGATGATCTCGTTCCTGCTTGCTTTTTGGCCAGAATACCAGCTTTTTTGTTTTCATGTGGGGCAGGCTGTTCCGTTGCATCAATTAGAAGGGCCTTCTTCTGCCGTTTTTATGCCCACTGGCCTGCCGGATCAAAGCTTCGATCCGCTGAAAACTCCAGCAAATCGTGGCCTTGTCCACCCATTGTATAAAGAGCCAGAAAATCTTGCGTGATTGTGGTATAGGATCAACATGAGGCGCTTTTGAGCAATGCGTTGATTGCGGGGTGAATTTGACGGATGCACGTCGTCATTGGGGCTTGTGCTTTTTATCTTTGCGCAATGTCAAAGGCTTCAAATAGAGCGTGTGCGGCGGGCGCGCTTGGAACTCTTCGCATCAAACCACGCAGGCGTTGGAAGCGTGATCGGCCACTGTGCATCCGCCCCCAATCAAATATGGCCGATGGATTTCATGAGCGATCAACTTTGGAATGGGCGACGTTTTCGGACATTGAAGATCATTGGTGATTTCAACCGGGGAGCTCTGGGCATTGACTTTACCCTTCCCGCACGGCGTGTGGTTCGTTCATTGGAGCAGATCATGGAATGGCGAGGCAAGTCCGC
>JABSOH010000057.1 GCA_013216065.1 Alphaproteobacteria bacterium | reverse complement strand
CTCTCCAAGCGGTGTCGTTCCATTCAGTGTCACTGGTGTAGGCTGCAGAGTACATCCAATCCTGAGTTGGGCGACCGCTCCAATAGCAGGCAGACCAGCCCTTTTTGTTCCAGACATTTGACCAATAACCATCCTTTGGCTCGCGCACGACCTCAATGTTGATGCCCGCCTCTTTTGCAGATGCTGCCACGAGCTGGGCTGCATCAACTGCACCCGGGAAGGCTGCATCAGAGGTCGACAGTTGAATCGGCCCGGAATAACCGGATTTTTTGAAGTGATACGCTGCCTTATCAGCATCAAACTCGCGTTGTGGAATATTGTGATTGTAGAACGGTGTCGAGGGCGACAAGGGAATGTCGTTGCCCACAGCACCATGACCTAACATAATTTTATCGACCATCTCTTGACGCTTCAGCGAGTACTTCAACGCCATCCGCAGGTCGTAATTATCGAACGGTATAACGTCCAAGCGCATTGGCAGGGTATAATGTTCCGTTCCAGTGGTCTCCAAAATCGTTAAGTTCGGCATACGCGCCATCAGGTGTACTGTTTTCGGATCAACCCGATCAATATGATCAACCGAGTTGTTCATGATCGCATTTTGACGGGCGGTGATATCAAGAATCGAAATAAATTCCAGTTCATCGAAATGTGCTCGATCTTCCTTGAAGTAATTACGGTTGCGGTTGAAAGTCGCACGCTCGCCGGCAGCGAATTTGTCCAAAACATAGCCACCAGTACCCATCCCGCTAAGCGGGGTGATGGCGTCGCCTTCGGCAGGCTGAATTACCAAATGATAATCACTGACGATATAGGGGAAATCAGCATTGGCTTCTTTCAAATCAAAGATAACCCGATGTGGACTATCCTTCTTTATGCTGACTACCGCAGAAACCAAACCTTTCGCCGCCGATTTCGATGCTTCGTTTGAATGGTAATCAAACGTTGCAATCACGTCATCTGCAGTAAAACTTTTGCCATTATGGAATTCTACGCCCTTGCGCAGGTTGAAAATCCAGATTTTACCACCATTGCTCGGCTCGAAGCTCTCAGCGAGTTCAGGAACCAGTATCCCATTGTTATCGACCTCGGTTAAATGATTGCCATAGGCATAGCCAACCGCTTGCGTAAAGGCGTTTTCAGATGTGCCAGGATCAAGGCTATCTGTCGTCGATCCGTAACCTGAGCCGTAGCGGAATTTACCACCCCTTTTTGGTGCAGCCGCTAGCGCACGATCAGCCATACCAAGTGCGGCGGGCAGCGTTATCCCTGCAGCGAGTGCCGACATAACAAATTGTCGCCGATCGATATCCTTGTTGGTAAGACGGTGTGATTGACGACTCAAGTGATCTTGAAGTGACCTGCTGAACATACGAAATACTCCTTGACGATGAGGAACGAGAGAGATACCTAAAGACTACGAGTACAACATAAAAACAACCGAGCATACTACGCATGAGAAAAAAATTGGTGCAAAGCGCGTAATGTGTGAGTTTTCCTCGTTTGTCGATTTTGCTGGATCAAGGATTGGCTTTTGCGATTAGGTACTGAGTAGCGGCCGAATTGTCACTGTAACACTTTGATCATTATGCTTAAACGAGGAAACGTGCATCCAGTGTTAGCCACCGTTCTAAAACGCTTAGGACTCGGGCTGTTTACGTGGCTGATGGTCTCGGTGATTATCTTTGCCTCGATTACGATGTTGCCTGGTGATTTCACCGAAGCTGTTCTTGGTCAAGCCGCTACAAAAGAAACCATCGTTGCCTTCCGTAAGGAACTCGGCTTGGATCAACCCGCAATAGTGCGCTACGGCGAATGGCTACTTGGGGTCGCGCAGGGCGATTTTGGTACGTCGTTTTCTGGACGAGCGGCGTCGGGGCAGGATCGGTCGCGTTTGGTAATGGATCTCGTCGCCCCACGTTTGCAAAACACTTTATTTTTAGCTGGAATCACCGCGATTATTGCCGTGCCCTTGGCACTATTCTTGGGATTGACAACCGCACTGTACCGCAATTCTCTGTACGATCGTATCGTTAACGCGGTGGCGTTAACAACGATTTCGATGCCGGAATTTTTCTTAGCCTACATCTTAATTCTCTTGTTGGCTTCGCTGTGGCCGATCTTGCCATCCCTAGCCAATGTCAACACCGAGATGGCTTTACCAGAACGCTTGATCCGTATTGCTCTACCCGCTATGAGCCTAACCCTTGTGATCATCGCGCATATGATGCGCATGACCCGTGCTGCAGTGATCAATCTTCTCGCCTTACCCTACGTCGAGATGGCACGACTCAAAGGCGCTACCCGCACCGCAGTGATCATGAAACATGTTTTGCCCAATGCTTGGGCACCGATTGCTACGGTGATCGCCTTTAACCTCGCGTATCTTGTTGTCGGAGTCGTCGTGGTTGAGGTGGTGTTTGTCTATCCGGGAATCGGACAGTTGATGGTCGATGCCGTGACCTCGCGTGATATTCCGGTGGTGCAAGCCTGCGCACTGATCTTTGCCGTGACCTATATTCTACTGAACCTCATTGCCGATATCATTGGCATCATTACAAACCCCCGATTATTGCACCCGCGATGAACAACAATTCTCAAGCCTACTCTGCTACTGCTGAAGTCGCTTCAGTGCGTTTGCGTCGCTCAAGATGGGATCGCGCCAGAGTCACGCTTGGAAAAGCGCCAAGATCAGCATGGTTCGGTATGATCGTATTCGCAATCTACTTGTTTATCGCGCTATTTGCCCCTTGGCTCGCGCCCTTCGACGAGACACAAGTGTTCGTGACTCCATTCGCGTCGTGGGATGCAACCCATTGGTTTGGAACCGATCAGATTGGGCGTGATGTCCTTAGTCGGCTGATCTACGGCGCGCGCAACACCATGGGGATTGCTCTGGCCACAACCCTGCTGTCGTTTGCAATTGGTGGCAGTCTTGGCATTATGGCAGCGATCAATCGTCGCCTGCTCGATCAGATTCTTAGCCGTAGCGTCGATGTCTTGATGGCAATCCCTAGTCTGATTTTCTCGCTAATGCTGCTTTCGATTTTCGGTTCATCCATCCCAAATCTGATCATAATTATTGCGGTGTTAGATTCAACTCGGGTGTTTCGCCTCACCCGTGCTGTGGCCATCAACGTAGTGGTGATGGATTATGTCGAGGCGGCACGATTACGCGGAGACGGTTTGTGGTGGATAATGCGGCATGAAATTTTGCCCAATATCACTCCACCGTTGATTGCGGAATTTGGCCTCAGATTTTGTTTTGTGTTCCTCACCATCGCCGCCCTTTCCTTCCTCGGACTTGGGATTCAACCGCCAACGGCGGATTGGGGTTCGATGGTGCGCGAAAATGCCAACCTGATCCAGTTCGCGCAATTCGATATCAAGGCTGGGCTGACTCCGCTGTTGCCAGCTGGAGCAATTGCTTTGTTGACGATTGCGGTAAATTTTATCGTCGATTGGTTCCTGCACCAGACCAGCGGACTGCGCGATGACCACTAATTCCACCTCCGATACACGGCAAAAAAATGACCTGCTACTCGAGATGCGTGACGTGCGTATCGAGGGTTTTTCCAGTGGACGTTGGCACCCGATTATCAAGGGCATTGACCTTACTTTAAAAAGCGGCGAGGTGCTGGGTCTTATCGGCGAGTCCGGCGCGGGTAAGTCGACGCTGGGTCTTGCAGCGATGGGTTTTGCGCGTCCTGGTTGTAAGATTGTTGGTGGTAGTATTGTGTTTGACGGTCAAGACTTGGCGCAATTGCCCGAAAGTGCCAAACGTCACTTATGGGGAACCAGAATTACTTATGTAGCGCAGTCGGCAGCAGCAGCATTTAATCCGGCGCACCGTTTGATCGAACAAACCATCGAGGCAACGGTACGGGCGCAGATTAGCACGAGTACTGAAGCGCGTAAAGATGCGGTGGCGCTCTACCGTTCGCTGCAACTTCCCGAAGCGGATACGATTGGTAATCGGTATCCGCATCAGGTCTCAGGCGGGCAATTGCAACGAATAATGACGGCGATGGCGATGGCGCCACGACCGGATTTGATCATTTTTGACGAGCCAACCACGGCCTTGGATGTTACGACCCAGGTCGAGGTGCTGGCAGCCATGCGCGAGATTGTAGCAAGTTGTGATACTGCAGCGATATATATTACCCACGATCTGGCAGTGGTCGCGCAGATGGCGAATCGTATCAAGGTTTTGCGCTATGGTGAGGAGGTGGAAGAGGCCGATACTCCGATTATGCTGAGCGCACCCAAGCAGGATTACACCAAGTCTTTGTGGTCAGTGCGTGCTCTGCAAAAGCCAGAGCGTGACAGCATGGATGTACTGCTGGAGATTGATCATGTTGATGCGGCCTACGGCGAGACTCCAGTGTTATTTGATGTCTCGATTGTGGTGCCGCGCGGGAAGACGGTGGCGGTTGTGGGAGAATCCGGCGCAGGCAAGTCCACCACTGCACGGGTCATTACCGGATGGCTGCCTCAGAGTCGTGGTGAGGTACGTTTCAAAGGCGTATCCTTGCCGAATGCGTTGAAGTCACGTTCCGTGCAGCAACTTCGGCAGATTCAAATGATTTACCAGATGGCAGATACGGCGATGAATCCGCGCCAGACGGTAGAGGAAATTATTGGCAGACCGCTGGAATTCTACCTTGGCCTTAAGGGTGCCGCACGCGAGCGACGTGTGATCGAGCTTTTGCACATGATCGAGCTCAACGAGAACTTTGCAGACCGACTGCCTTCGGAACTATCTGGTGGACAGAAACAACGGGTGTGTATTGCACGTGCGCTGGCTGCTGAACCCGAATTGATCATTTGCGACGAGGTGACCTCGTCCTTGGATCAGATCGTTCAGGAGGGGATCTTACGCCTTCTGATGTGTTTGCAGGAAGAATTTGGCATCACCTATTTGTTTATTACCCACGATATCGCGACGGTGCGAGCGATTGCTGATGAAATCGTGGTGATGTTTCAAGGCAGAGTGATCGAACAGGGGACCAAGTCGGCGGTTTTGAATCCGCCCTATCCAGAGTACACGCAGCGTCTGCTGTCTTCAGTGCCAGAGATGGATCCTAGCTGGCTTGATAGGTTGTTGGCCGAGCGTAGTCGTGATGCCGCATGATGCTAATTCTAGCGATTGTTTTTGGTAGGGACAGCGTGTTGATGGACTTGGGTGCTGTATCGTGCCTTAGCAAAATTGAACGCGGATAAATCACACGGCTAAATTTTTTACTGGACAGTTTAGCATTTTGGAAACGGCGATTGACGTGCGTGGTTCACCATCTGTTTCGGGTTTGCAGGACGATTTGTATCAGTGCGCAATGATATGGTGCTGACTTTAACAAGACATTGCACAGGTCAAAACTTCGTGCACACATTGAGCAAGATATGGTTGCAGCATACAACCCGACGCCATTTGATACAGTGCATGAGGCTTTGTCGGCATTATCGCAGGCAGGGTACAGCTTGAACAATCCGCGCAACCAAGACTGGAGTTGTACACAAAGACGAAGGGCTACGACATAATTTATAGCCTTTTGCCGTAAGCACGATCTGTGGCTGATCTGTGATGAGGGATACAAGGCTCTGGTCTTATGGCCGAGATTGCGGTTACAATCACGTCGGTAATGGTGCTTGCAGAGGACTACGAAAGGCTCGTGGCGATTTCTTCCATCTTAAAATTTGGTTGCGCCGGGTTTTCGCAGTGGCTGGACGGTTGGTTCAGCGGAGTTCTGTCGTAAAATTTTACTAATTTCCGAAGCAACTTTCTTTGGCAACCAACCGTTTGTTGGGTGTCAAGATTACCAACGTCGCGCAGAATACCGATGCCAGCACCCTGGACGGAATTGATGGTTTGCGGCCGATCGTGCCAAAGGCCGGGATGTTCGTTTTCCTTGATGTCGCCAACAAAAGGTCTTAGTGGGCAAGCCTTTGCACAAGATTTGCCCGAACCCGGCGTTGCTATCATGCCGGGGGATTCGTTTGGCGTGCATGGCAAGGACGCAGGAACTATAGCTGATCCTAAATAGATTGATTTAATTCGAATCTTGTCTTTTGTGGAAATGTCGATAACGACGACAGAATTTTTAGGGAACTTGAGCAATAAATCTTGTTCAGCACATGCCGTAAAAATATCGGTCTTAATATTTGGCGCTAAACAATCCGATTGTCCGTAAGGTCGCCGATGGCGTTAATCCGCCCTTTGGTATTCCAATCCTGGGAACCATAACATCGTTGCCCAATGGGGCATATCGTGGTCGAAGCCACTCTCATCAATATAGACGATTTGGTTGTTTGTTGTGTTCATGCATCCTGATGATTGTCTGGAAGATACGCCGTGCATCAGTGTCTGCCTTCAAATGCGCTAGAGTTTTTTATAGCCCTTACCAAAACGCCAAGTCCATTCATATTGATAGGCATCAGGATCATCACGTGCCAAAGCTTCGTCCCTGGTTTATTACGATTCAGTTTAGGATCAGACTTTTTAAGTCAACTCACTATACTGGCTACGCCTACACAAAAACGAGATGCAACCCCAGATATCATCAGCCCATCCTGATTATAATGGATTGTATTATGTGTTTTGATAAAAGTATCAAAAGCCTTTTTTTCTACCTTATTGTTTTGTTTCAGCCTGCCAGACTTGATGCAGAACCTGCTTTGTCTTTGGCTGGGAGTTGTGGAGAAATAATTGAGATTATTGGCTGTTTTATTTATGTTCCCAGCACCGCTGGTGACGAATTTCCAGGGAATCTTCGTCCAGTGCAGACCAAAACCACAGAGTTTCATCGCTAACCTTGGCGGCTCCATGCCCTGATCCTTCAACTTCTGCAAGATTTCGTGCCAACTTTGTTTTGATTCTCGCCTTCAATGACCAGAAAACGTTTCTCGCCCAGTTCGTTGGCACCGACAATTACCAGCGTGTAAAGTTTAGCTTCTTCACTGCGAAGACCACTGTAAACGCCATCAGCCCATGATGTAGACCCACTGTCTCTTTCAAGGCTCTGGCTCGTATTCTTTCGCTCTTACCCCTTGCTTCAGGCGCAAAATCGTGCTTGCAGACAACTCCTCGCCTCCACAAGCAGATTCAGAGCATTTCACCGTTGGATATGCCTTCAGATACAGCCACGGCAATGCGGTCTCTAGAGATTTCGCAAAGAGTTCATGATAAAACTTCGCGATCAAAAGCCCGAACGAAAATCGCCTTAAACGATGCGATCAATCTCGGTCCAAAAAGCCTTTTGAACTTTGCGGTATAATGCACGCTTAAATGCAATTGCTATGGCATCGACGTGATCGAACGGCACCCATTTCCAAGCATCAAACTCTGCTGGCACGCCAGGGTTTTCTAACGAAACGGCTGCGTCTTCGGCTAGAAACTCGAGCAGAAACCATTTTTGGCGTTGCCCGACATACTGCCCCTGCCAGAGTTTGCGGCGGAATTTTTTGGGAATATCGTAATACAGCCAATCCGTGACACCAACGATACGCGCATGATCCTCGCCAACACCGGTCTCTTCGGCAAGCTCGCGCCACATCGCTTTCTCGATGTCCTCCTCAGGGTCGATACCGCCCTGAGGCAACTGCCATGCTTCGTGGCTGAAGTTTTGGATACGTCTCCCCGCAAACACCATGCGGTTGGGGCGCGCCAACACCGTCCCGACTCCGGATCTATATATCCCTTCTTCCGTCTCGTGCATATTCACTCATCCAGTCAGACCCAAGCGGCGCGCTTCGTGGATTTGTGCCTTTGAGGAAATAGGGGTTAGGGTGTATTCGGCAGAGGGTAACTCGTTGATCCAAAGAGCAAGTTTCATCAAAAATAGCGGGAACGGTTTGGCTCCAATCGTGACTCGCCCGCGGCTCGAAGCGATATTGAGAGCCTCGTTCAGTTTGTCCTGAAGCGAAAACTCGTCATCGTTGATGTCGATGAGAATATCCAACGATGTATAATAACTATCGTGTTCTTCGAGTACGTGCTTGACATGGGGACCGTGGGTGCCGTTCTCAACAAACATCAGTCCGCGCCGTGACAGCAACGGTAAGAAAGTCTCAACGAACGATGGGTCTTTCAGCAAAGCATCGCCTTGATAGTTCACCAGCCCGACATAGCCCTGCGCTCGCGAGAGAATCCATTCAAGCTGAGTGATATTTTGCTCCGCCGAATACCCTTTGCGTAGCGCATAAGGCCCTGGATCGCGTAAGGGATAATCGGTCGGCTCCATCGGCAGTTCTAATAACACTTCGTGTCCAGCTTTGCGTGCAGCAATCGTCAGATCCTGAAGCCTGACGGAGTACGGGCTAAAAGCTAGGGAAATTTCTGGTTTTAGGCGTATTGCCGCCGTGGCAAGGGCTTCGGAAATGCCCAATCCGTGTATCAGAATCGAAATTTGCGCGGTTTCAAGCTCTTTGTTGAATGGCCGGGCGTAAGTAATCAGTGGTGAGCGCCCATCCGTGCTGATCACTGGCAAATCGCCGATAGATGTGGTCTCTATCAGCGCTGGGTCGATAGTCGAATTGATCAGACTACGGGGGATGTCTGGTGGGTTGTCCTCTCCGATGGCCGTTAAAAAGTCCAACGTGTTGGCGAAGTTCTGCTCAGTGGTGCGTTGGCGGATAGTGCCTAGGTTCTCGATGCGTTGTTCTGGAATCAGTAGCAATTCGCCCACAAGGAGCGTATCGACACCCGATCGATTGCTGAAGGTTCTAGTGATGATCTCGCGCGGATTTTCGCCCATGATCCCCACCAGTTTGACCACGGTCCCAATATAGCCCACGATCAGCATCAGCAAGAGCAGAGACAGAACCCACACCGTTATTGCCCGACCACGACCAAAGGAAGCGGCTTTCCTCTTTTTGCCCGTAGCCTTTTTCTTTGCTGAGGGTGGTACTGCCATCAACTCAGCGTCATTGCCAACTTCAAGGTCTTCCAACGGCGTGAATTCTTCGTCTGTATTGCTATCGCTCATGAGAAATAATCTGGTGCAGAAATGCATTTGTCGGTTTTGAATGTTTAATCAGCTTGTTGTTGCAGAAATTCGACCGCTTTTTCAAGCTGTACGTCTTGCGGTGATGGCACTAGGCTACCGTCCTCCTTCACAATGGGCTTGAGGTTGGCGATTTCGATGTCTGGAGTCAAGCCGACCTTGGCAATCGAACGTCCCGATGGAGTATAATAATACTGCGTGGTCAGTTTTAAGGCAGCATTGTTGCGTGACAGTGGAATGATGGTTTGTACCGAGCCTTTGCCAAAGCTTGATGTGCCAATCAAGGTGGCGCGTTCATGATCTTGGAGGGCCCCCGCAAGAATTTCCGAAGATGAGGCACTACCGCCATTGATCAACACCACAATGGGGCGGTTCTGAGTCCAATCGCCGGGAATAGCTTGGAAGCGTTGAATGCGCTTATCGTTGCGCCCGCGAATCGAAACGATTTCGCCGCGATCGAGGAAGCCATCGCTTACCTGCACGGCTCCCTCGAACAGGCCGCCGGGGTTATTGCGCAAGTCAATGATGAAGGCTTTGATTTTACTCGGATTTTTTTCATCTAACGAACTGATGGCACGCTCTATGCTCTGCGTCGTGCGACCGTTGAATTTGGTGATGCGGATATAGCCAATCTCGCCCTCAATGACCCGGTTGCGCACCGAACGAATCTGAATGACTTTACGTATCAGCGTCAGCGAGATAATCTCAGAGTTATCGCGAAGGATTTTCAAATCGATCGGCGAGTTCACCGGACCACGCATTTTTTCGACGGCTTGCGTCAACGTCAGCGCGGCCAATTCAGTATTGTTGATGTGGGTGATCAAATCACCGGGCATAATTCCCGCTTCGGCGGCCGGGGTGTCGTCGATGGGCGAAACCACACGGATATAACCGGTTTCATCAAGCGTGACTTCGATTCCTAAACCACCGAATTGCCCCTGTGTCTTGGTGCGCATGTCGTCAAAGTGCTTGGCATCAAGATAATCCGAATGCGGATCCAGTGCGGTCATCATGCCTTTAATCGCCGCTTCGATGAGTACTTCGTCCTCGATATCTTCAACATAATTGTCGCGGACGCGCTCAAACGCCTCACCGAGCAATCCCAACACATGATAGCTGCGCTGCTCATCAGCAAGGTCAGCGCGTAAACTGCTGGGATGCGGAAGAAAAAATATCGCCACGACGACGACTAATAGGCCGCCTAGCCAGCGATTTTGCGTACTCATGCTGGAGTCTCCCTAAAATTTGAGATTTCTACCAAATCTCTACGCAAAATACATACAATGTTCTGCACGATGTGTACAATGCTCGATTGTGTTCAGTGCGTTTCTCGTGGCGTTATTCTGTTCGTTCGTGCAACCAAGGCTAGGGTGACAGAATTCGACCATCTTGGCGCAATTCAAAATATACCACGGATCGAGTTGTCTTACTGGCATTCTCGTGGCTGGCGACTTGGGTTGCTGTAGCGAAGGTTCGAGCGTAACCGATGGGCTCTTACTCCTGCCAGAAGCTTTGGCCTTTGAGATGCAGCAACACGCTGCGATAGCCGCTGGGATGCTCGGTGATTAGGGAGAGAGCTTTCCCCCACAAAGCCTTGATAATGCCCTGTACACACCACCTTGTCAGCGTAGGGTGCGACCACGGCTTCGTTGGATTGCCCTTGAAGGTATCGATAATATATGATCCAGTTGATGCACGAGCTATTCGATTGACGTTCGTCGCCATGTTTTGGCTATCCGGGAACGGGAAGGGATGAGTTTTTCGGCGACAGCAACCAGATTT
>JABSOH010000056.1 GCA_013216065.1 Alphaproteobacteria bacterium | reverse complement strand
GCGCGTGGCAATTTATCCAAAAGAATTTCAGTTCCTTTATAATCACTCCTTCAGATAAAAACATCATAACCGGACGACCAAAGCCATCACAGACAGCATGAAGTTTCGAGTTCAGACCGCCTCTGGTTCGACCGATAGCCCATCCCTTTTTTAAGGAGCGATGCCGCTGTGCGATGGGCTTTAAGGTGCGTTGCATCTATCCGCGGTTGTTCTGGAATATTTTCAGATCCAACAAGGACGGTGAAGATTTTGTCAAACACCCACCCCATCGTTCAAAGCGATTATAAGGCGTCTTATGCGGGCCGTATTCTTTGGGCACGTCGCGCCATTGAAGACCGAGTTTCAGAACATTTGGATCTTGTTTAATGGTGAGTTTGTTAACCAATATAAATCGCTCATTCTCCTTCTTCACAAGTGAATCATCAATCACCAGCTTACAGAACCCCTTTATTTAGGTCTTGAGCCTAAGTTGATCTGTAGGTTGCGTGATGGAACTTTGCCATCTGGTGCAATTCTTGTTCGCCTTTGTGATTTTTTGGGGATACGTTTTACCAATCAGATCGCTGATGAACTTGAAAATGACTTTGAAATCTCCTCTAATAGGGGAAATTGCTGCGGGAGGCTGATGGCCATAGCAACGGTCAAATGGATGGTCTGTGCTCATGACAATGGCGAAGTACTGTTGCGCCTGTTAGATTAAGCATTGAAGCCCTGAACCGTTACGATAGTGATTATATGTGTACATTTAGATCCTTTGCGATACGGCCCTGACGGGGTTGATTGGTCGGGATTTTGCTATTGTCATTGACGGACAAGGCGGATGGTGCGATTTGTCTCAAGCGTCAGCAGCATCCTGATAGTGATGAGCGCAGAATGTTTAACCTTGAAAGCCTTAAACGATATTGCAACTGCCCAAAACTCCGTGCAACATGTGCATGTTGCAATAGGCGCGTGCGATTTGCTGCGCCAGCAACAAAGACTATGGTGATGGTAAAGACGATGGTGATCAAAAACGCCCACAGGATATTTTAGCGCTGTTCCAAAATCGTGGTTTCGACCTGTTCAGACTGGCGGATTAGCACCAACACGCCAAAAACTCGATGCAGAGCCGGGGTACAGCCACCGAGATCACCACATCGATATTCCCACCTGCGCCTCAGTATGCCCGGCAAGAGTGTCGATGGCGTGGAGGGAAGAGCGCAAATATGCCTTTCGGTAGGCTCACGATAGATATCGAGCCGCTCAAAATCCCCGATAATAGCTGAGAGTCCGCGAAAGCTTAAGATATTCGAATTCATCTTGTTTGATGCTCTGCACCTGCGCAAGCTCGCGATACCGTTGAGAAAACGCCCTCCCGTAAAGGGCATGCAAATGGGAATGCCAGCGATCCTGGTCACGGTTTTTGGATTTCATGTTCCTCTTCTTGATCATTACAGCCTTTGGCTCCGGATCGTCCTATCGAACTCCCCCACACATGCCATAAACCGCCACAGATCAGGGCAGATATGCCCTAGGCCGTCAGAAACATCCGCTGGAGTGACTGCAATCTTGTCGATCAGACCCGATTGCATATCAACACTAACGTGTTCCTTGATAGGGGATCCCAAACCGCTTAGGCAGATCAACGCTGTGGCGCTGTTGCAAATTGACCCGCACCATCAGGCCAATATGATCGCCGAGTTGAAACAAAACCTGGAACTTCGCCGCCTTATACTACGTCGGGGCACTACGATCCCTTGCTGGAAATGCGCACTGAACGCCCCAACGATCTTGATGCAGAGCCTCATAACCCTCTCAAGTAAGCTCGATCGGCTAGGATGAGCGCGCAATCAAGGCACAACCGTCTTCGATACGCCGCTCCAACTCATGCATGAACGCCGCTTTGTCAAGACCCTGAGCAATCGGCTTGCCCTCAAGGACCTGCACCTCACCAGCAGCACGGTGCAGGGGGCGTTTGCCCCAAGTCTTGCCCGAATCATGGGCAATCGGCAGTATCTCGGCAGCGCAATAGCGATACAGGCCATAAATTCCGATTTTGTACACCGGTGGCGCGCCCACCAATCGTCGAGTCCCTTCAGGATAGACAATCACATCGATACCAGCATCAAGGCGTTGTCGCACCGTACGCATCATCTTTTGCAAAGCCTTCGCGCCACCGCCACGATCGATGGGGATATAGCCTAGCCGCCACATATACCAGCCGAATGGCAACCAAAACAGCACCTGCTTGGCCACCCCAACCGCGTTCGGGTAATAATAACGCAGAGCTAGAGTCTCCCACGCTGATTGATGCTTTACCGCCAAAATCCGCCCACGCCCGGGGGCAATCGGGTTCTTGGGGCGAAAATCGCTTCGTATACCTAAGACATTGTGCACCAAAAACATCACTAAACGCACGTAACGATCTGACAGCCAGCGCGTGCCGCAATAACTAAGCAGACAAGGCAGCCCCAACAGGGCAAGACTGATGGTCACTGGGTACAGCACCGCGTCAAAAGCCAGACAACGCCATAGGTTTTTCGGCTTGCTCATGACAGCACGGCCGCTAAGAATTTCATCAGTTCCATACTCAGCAACTGCCAGCCAAGCGGATTCAGATACCAGTCTTTGAGCAGCAAGGCATCAGGTTCGACAGCATAGGGTAGCCAAGTGACCTCAGGCATCAGCGCGGAAAAGTACCACAGCGCGCGGGGCAGATGGTAATGCGCCGTGACTAGGATCACTCGTTGATCTGTTCCTCTCTGCCCTGCTGTGCCGCAAAGCCATTGCTGCACCTCCCGCGCATTGCCTTGGGTGTCTCCGGCTTTTCGGCCGAGGAACACGCAACAATTCAAACGCTTGGGCAGATTGGGCAGAATACGCCCAAGACGCGCCCCTGCACCCACCCCGGTGATGAACATTTTCGGCGCGGCTCTGGCTTCCAGCAATTCTTTGCCGACCTGAATACGCTGTGCTCCACCAGTCAGCACGATGATGCTATCCGCAGAGGCCGTAGCGATCCCGCGCCTGCCTTTAGCGTCGAGGCTACCAATGTACTGCACATAGCCAAACAGTGCTGCTATCCACAACACCGAGACTACCAGCACAGAGAGAATACTGAAGCGGATCATGATGTCTGCTTCAAAAAACGCTGGCGCGCCCAGATAGCAAGCACCAGCCCAAGATACTGCACTAGCAACCAGCCCCACCAGGCAGGCGAAGCCAATAAAGTTTCAGCATTTAACAATTGGACACCTCTAAGAACCATTTTTCGGGTAGTCTGGTCTTTGCATTTCGGCGATTGTTTTCGACAGAGATATTCATCAAAGCGTATATTAGTGTCTCGAGCGATCTGGACAGCACCTAGTTTTCGAGTTCCATATCTCAAGCGTAAGTAGTTCGGGTGTTTAGCCTGACCAGTCAGCGCATATTATAGGCAATATTGGTCGTCACGAGCAAATGATCCTCAAGATCGCCAACACTATACGGGAGCCCGAGCGGATCTTGTGTCTCGATAACCGC
This sequence comes from Alphaproteobacteria bacterium, assembly GCA_013216065.1. GTDB lineage: Bacteria > Pseudomonadota > Alphaproteobacteria > JABSOH01 > JABSOH01 > JABSOH01. The sequence goes on along the minus strand of JABSOH010000056.1, from coordinate 7,298 downwards.
TTCTGCGTAGGGGGCGCAAGCGCTACATCTCCTTCCTGAAAATTCTGTCATCGTTATAGACAATGCCATATTTCCACAAAAGACAAGATACTCAAGATGCGATGAAAAAAGCTGGACAGTCACTGCTGTATACGCCCTTTATTCTCCAGACCTTAACTCCATTGAACACAAATCGGGCGCAAGAAAAGGCCATTAGAAAACGAACCCAACAAAATCTGGAAAAGCTCTCTTAATTCAATCAATCGGATACTTCTAAGAACTGATTTTTTTGTGAGTTTGCGTATTTTCCGGCGATCAAGTTCTGAAATGTGTTTTTTGTGGATTTTTTCGCTTTTTTTGATGTTTTTGCCAAGTTTAAGAGATATTTTGCGTCTTGTGGATGGCCCGTGATCGCTTTTCGCTTGAAAAAGATAAAACGCTTGATGTTGTAAACAATGTTCGCGATCTGGCCTCGGCACGCTTGATGCCGATCGTCCTGATAGAAAGACCCATCCGATGTTTCTGTTCTCCAAAAACAATGGTGTGACCGGACACGTGACCTGCTGGCATTGCCGCATGAGATATGGGGCGGCATCGGTTTGCCTTTGGGCTCCAGCTCTCAGGAAATTCCCGTTCGCTTGCGGAGCGGTAGGCGGTATCACCCCAGGCTTCCGAACCGGTGTTGTGCTGCGTGATGAACTCAGGCAACAAACTTCCATCATGTCGCGCCGCGTCCGTGACCGCACAGGAGCGGATACAGCCAAAACGCCGATCATATGGCTCCTGTTAGCCAAAGGTCGGGGTCCTGGCGACCACCTTTGCCCTGACGGAACTGCTGCACCGCCCAACGTGCATCAACATCTTTCTGCGCGGCCTTCTTCGGGGCTTCAGGCCAGATCTCCCGGGTGTTGCACCCTTCTTTCACAGCCTGCTTCTCATCCTCACGCAATCGTTGCCGCGGTGTAGCAATCAAGCTTGCATTGACAACCTGACCACCACGGGCAGAATATCCTGCTTGGGCAAGCTGAGGATCAAAAGTCTTAAAGAGAGAAGAAAGAACGCCGCTCTCCATCAAGTGCTCCCGAAACAACCGGATCGTCCTGGCATCCGGAACCAGATCGCCAGGACCAGGAAAACACATGAAGGAGAGACGATCATTGATCAGAAACTCCGTGCGATCATCGCTCGGATTATTTTGATTTTGAATGACTAATATCCTGAACATTAACACGGGGGAGGGCGACCACCTTTCAAACCATCACTATATCCCGTGATGCTTCCAGATCGACACGGAAAAGCTCAAAATCGACAACCTGCGCCCCGTTGATCGCTGATATCGCTCAAACGCTGAAGACGATCTTCAAGGTCAAATAAACCTGACGCAAAGACCGGAGCAAAAAACCTTTCCATACACTTAAGGAGTTCAGGAAAATACAAAAACTACGCTTGATGAATCATCTTTCAACAAGATTTGATAGGTAAATAGAAGTATCCAATCTATTTAAAATAAGCTGTAATGTATGGCAATTGTAAATATGGTCGTTGTTTTCTTATCAATAGTCTTTTTTTTAATGATTCATGTATTCAGACACTAAATGCTAGGGTCTCTCTGCCTTGATGGTCGCTGTGGCGGTTTCGAGGTCTGCGGAGACTGCAAGGGCTTTTATAAGCTCTGCGCCAATGTTTCTGGCGTTGTGGCTCACACTAAGCGCAACGAGTTATTCCTGTTCGGGTTGCTCGAAGTATTGATGGTACCTTTGATCCTGATGCTTGCTGGCTTCAGCCTGATCAAGAGAGTTGTGTGTGACGTGGGCAAGAAAGAGTTTGTTGCTGTGCTGATCTTCAAGAACATCCTCGTGTCCCCACACAGGCGTGGCAAGCAGAACAGAAACCGCGATTACGGCGAAGAGATGCGGCATATGTGTGACTCCGAAAAAGATGATGTTGACGCACCGAGTAGATGTCTTCCGATAGCATCAAACGCAGAGCGGATGCCAGCAGAATCTGTTGTGTTGCCTCCGGCCTGGGCCAGAGTGTTGCGCCCGCCGCCGCCTTTGCCGCCAAGTGCTGCGGAAGCCAGCCGCACCAATGCCACAGCATCAAGGATTTCGGCGCAATCTTCGCTGATAGCCACTACTACCGAGGCCTTGTCGTCTTCGGTTGCAATCACGGCATAGACCCCCTGATGACCCGCATTGCGCCACTGATCGGCGAGGCCTTTTAGTTGTTTTGCAGGCGTATCGGGGCGGTGTTCGCTGAAGAGCGTGTACGCGCCGTAGGAGGATTGTTGGATATTGCCGGCGGATTTTTGCGTGCTTTCGAGTTGCTTTTTCAACTGCGCGCGCTCTGTCAACAACGACTCGAGGCGTTTTTCGATCTCGTTTGGCGGGATTTTTAAGCCCTGCGCAATATTCTGGAGGCGCTGATCGATTTCGCGCACCGCACGCACGCTGGCCTCGGCAGCAACCGCCTCGACGCGGCGCACCCCGGCAGCGGTGCTATGCTCGCTCTTTAAGCGTACAAAGCCGATATCTCCGGTGCGTTGGGTGTGGGTGCCACCGCAAAGCTCTAGGGAAAAGATACCCCCGTCCTTCTCGGTACCCATGCAGATCACCCGCACCTCGTCGCCATACTGTTCGCCGAACAGTGCCAAGGCTCCGGCTTCCATCGCGGCTTTTGGGGTCATAATACGCGTGACAACTTCGGTGTTGGCGCGAACCTCATTGTTAATGCGGTCTTCGATAGCGATTTTTTCGGCCTCAGATAGCGGTTGGTTGTGGCTGAAATCAAAACGCAAACCTTCTGGGCTAACTGACGAACCTTTTTGCATGACATGCTCACCCAAAATCTCACGCAATGCACTGTGTAGCAAATGCGTCGCTGAATGATGGGCGCGCAATGCATCGCGGCGGGCGTGATTGACGCACAAGCGCACCCCGTCACCAACCCTAAGGCTGCCGCTTTGGAGCATCGCGTGGTGGGCAAAAATTCCGTTGTGCTTTTGGGTGTCTTTGATGACCCCAAGGCTGCCCTCAGCAAAAAGAGTTCCCTGATCGCCCTGCTGGCCGCCAGACTCGGCGTAGAATGGAGTCTGGTTGGTGATGAGGGTAATTTCAGCAGGCGCAGTGATGTGTTTGACCGCTTTGCCATCGCAGATTATTACTGTGATGGTGGCCTTGCATTCTTCGATGTTGTAACCAAGAAACTCTGTAGTCTCGATGGTATCGGGTATCGCTAACCATACCGCATCGGTGGTTACGGCTCCAGTGCCCGACCAAGCGGCGCGCGCGCGTTGCTTTTGTTCGGCCATGGCGGCATCGAATCCGATCATATCAACGCTAGCTCCGCGTCCACGTAGGATATCGGCGGTGAGGTCGACCGGAAAGCCGAAAGTATCATAGAGTTTGAAGACAATCCCACCGTCCAGCTTGTCGCCAGCACTCAGCGCACTAGCCTCGGCATCCAGCAACTTAAGGCCGCGTTCGAGGGTTTTGATAAAGCGTTGCGATTCGAGCTTCAAGATCTCAGATATCAAAGCTTCTGCGCGTTTCAACTCACTAAAGTGATCGCCCATCTCAGTGATCAGCGTTGGCAACAAATGATGCATGACCGGCTCACGCGCACCAAGAAGATGCGCATGACGCAATGCACGCCGTAAGATCCGCCTTAAGACGTAGCCGCGACCTTCATTAGCAGGCAATACCCCATCGGCAATCATGAAACCACAGGCGCGCAGGTGATCGGCGATTATCTTGTGGCTCGCGGCATTATCGCCAAACGGATCACTGTGCAACTGGTGTCCAACAGCTTCGACAAGGCGTTTAAGACTGTCGGTATCGTAATTGTCGTGTACCCCTTGCAGCACTGCGCCAACACGCTCAAGCCCCATCCCAGTGTCAATCGAGGGCTTCGGCAATAGAACTCGCGTACCATTGGCTTGTTGCGCGAACTGCATGAAGACTAGGTTCCAAATCTCGATGAAGCGCGGCCCGTCTTCGTCGGGAGTTCCAGGCGGTCCACCAGGTAACTTGTCGCCGTGGTCGAAAAACATCTCGGAACACGGCCCACATGGCCCAGTATCGCCCATCTGCCAGAAATTGTCTGAGGTTGCGATACGCAAAATACGCTCTTCGGGCAGTCCTGCAATGCGTCGCCACAGATCGGCAGCCTCATCATCGTCGTGATACACTGTGACCAGCAGTCTTTCTGCTGGTAAGTCAAATTCACGCGTGATCAAATTCCATGCCAACTCAATGGCGTTATCCTTGAAGTAATCGCCGAAGGAGAAGTTCCCCAGCATCTCGAAGAATGTGTGGTGATGGGTGGTGTAACCAACATTCTCCAGATCGTTGTGCTTACCTCCGGCGCGAAAGCATTTTTGGGCGGTGACAGCGCGCGGCGGCTCGGGACGCGCGGCAGTTCCGGTGAAGATATCTTTGAACTGCACCATGCCAGAACTAGTGAACAGCAGCGAAGGATCATTGTGCGGCACCACCGAGGAGGATGGCAACTCGGCGTGGCCGTAGCGCACAAAATAGTCGAGGAATCGGCGGCGAATATCATTATTTTTCATGATGCACTATGATGATCGGCGGCTGTTGAGTCGCCAAGCCTTGAGTGTATTGGCAAAAGAGGCTACTGATGTGCAAGAGCCGCGCTAGCGATTTCAAGAGCGGCGAGTACGGCGCGCAATTGTGCGGTATCGTGCGTAGCGTTGGCGCCAGATGACGAGTCGAGAAGGCTATCCTGAACCGAAGATACTGTTGGCGGGGCGGATGAAGTGGAAGCGGAAACGTAGCCTTTGAGCTTTTGCCTAGCTTGGGCGAGAGTCAAGCCGTCCTCGTGCAGGAGTTCCTGTACGATCCTTACGGCCGAGACGGTCTCGGCCGTATAAGCGCGGCGACCGTTTTGGCCACGCACCGGGCTGATTGAGGCAAATTGGCATTCCCACATCCGCAGTACGTGCTGCGGAACCTCCAACATATTAGCCACCTCGGTGATCGAATAATGCACGGTCTCTGCATCAGCCATGATCAAAATACTCCACTAAGGGGTTGCAGATGCTGAGACACTTACTGATCTTCGGAGCGAATCAGTATCTCGGCGACGCGCTTGCGCATCTTGGCCGAGGGCGAGAATGATATTGAACGACGCGGCGCAATTATGACCTCTTCACCAGTCTTGGGGTTGCGCCCGACACGCGCAGCTTTCTGACGCACCTTGAAATTCGCGAAAGAACTGATTTTTACCTCGCCGCCGGACACCAATTCATCGGCGATTTCCTGCAAAACATCATCGACCAGCGTTGACATGGTCTGTCGGGCATGACCTACACGACGTTGCACCGTGCGCGCCAGATCGGCGCGAGATAGAGTGGGAAATTTCGACATCAGGATGCTCCCTTAAGGCAAACAGCAGGGTGTACACTAGAATTAGTGCGAGAAAAAAATTAATGTCAAGGACTTGTTGCAGAAACACGTGATTTTAGACGCGCTAAAACCGGATCAACGCTCCACCCCAGCTAAAGCCACCGCCAAGGGCAGTAAGGCCCAGCAAGTGCCCGGTTTGAATACGCCCATCGCACACTGCGACATCCAATGCGGTTGGGATCGTGGCAGCCGAAATGTTCGCGTGATCGGCAACCGTCGCCACCACCCGTTCTTCGGGCAGATTCAAGCGTTGTCCAATCTGCTGCATGATGCGGATGTTGGCTTGATGCGGGATCAACCAATCAAGGTCGCCTAAACTCAAATTATTGCATTGTAACAACAAGCTGACCACGTCGGCCATTTGTACGATGGCTTGACGGTAGACCTCGCGTCCGGCCATTTTCACCACACCGCTTTGCCCGTCGTGAGGACCGCCATCCGCGAACAGATCGTGGTAGTAGGCTCCGTCGCTTTTCAACTCGGTGTCGAGTATGCGTCTCGGGTTTTCAGCGTTGGTGGCTTCAAGAACCACAGCGCCAGCACCATCGCCAAATAGCACACAGGTGCTACGATCCTGCCAGTCGAGGATACGGCTGTACACTTCCGCACCAATCACCAGAGCTTTCTGCGCCTTGCCGAGCTTAATCGCCATGTCGGCTTGGCTAAGAGCAAAGATGAAGCCAGCACAGACCGCTTGAATGTCAAAGGCAGCACCTTTGATGCCAAGAACATGCGCAACCTTCGTTGCAGTGGCAGGAAAAGTATGGTCTGGCGTTGTCGTTGCTAGCACCACCAAATTAATATCGGTAGCCGCGATATTTGCTGCTGCAATCGCGCGCCGCGCGGCTTCTATGGCCAAATCAGAAGTTCGTTGATCTTTGGCAGCGATGTGGCGTTGCCGAATTCCAGTACGCCGAACGATCCACTCATCCGAGGTATCTACAGTTTTCGCAAGCTCCTGATTGCTCAGCACTTGCTCTGGTAGATAATGCCCTGTGCCGCTAAGGCGGCTGGCGACAGGCGTATAGACGCGCAAGTCAGAAAGAATCGACATGGAAAATCCTGCGATAGGTCAAGATATGGTCTTGGCGACTAAGAAACCGCTCATGGCGTTTCTTAAGCTTTATACAACATATTTATTTCAAAACGCGCTATTGTTTTTTTACACTAATCGCGCAGGTAATAGACCTGACGCAAAAATAGTTTTTTGAATAAGGCGGGGTTTGCCCTTCCCTATTCTATAATTAAAATTCCACTATGATGTTTGGTTATGCCAGCAATGATGGAAAATTTTGCGGCACGAGGATAGCGGAATCGATCAGCTAGGATGCGGAATTTCTTCATACCGATGACCTGCCCCCGTACAATCCCTCGTTTTGAAGTAGAGTCTGCCCCACCTTTGAAGGAGTAGACGAATGCGAAGCGCCGATTTTCCGAGGCACAAATTATTGATATGATCAAGGAGCAGGAGGCTGGCCTGCCAACAGCGGTTGTCTGTCGCAGGCACGGCATTAGCCCGTCGAGCTTTTACAAGCTGAAAGCCAGGGTATGGCGGGATTTCGGATATGCGCCGCCTCAAATCTCTGGAAGATGAAAACGCCCAACTCAAGAGCCTGCTGGCGAAGACGATGCTGGACAATACCGTTTTGAAAGATATCCGGGAAAGAGCTGATGACGCGGGATCAGAGGCGTGAAGCGGCGCTTCGTGCGATATGTGGACTCTCGCAGCGCATGCCGCCTGACCGGCGTCGATCCAGAGACTGTCCGGCGCGAATGCCCGCCGGACAACCAGGATATCCTGGAAGAAATGAAACAGCTTGCGGCGAAACGGCGACGGTTTAGATATCGCCGGACCGGGGTGCTGCTGGAAGAGAATGAAAATGAACCACA
>JABSOH010000055.1 GCA_013216065.1 Alphaproteobacteria bacterium | reverse complement strand
CCGTCTCCATCGCAGGAAACCCCGCGGCAAATCCATGCCGTCTCACATCGCATGCGGCAACGCCAGCAGATCGCGTATCCGTTCTCGCGTAGAGCAGGCGCACAGAAGCAGCGCATGGCTCTCCTCATTCGCACCATCGGCATCAAACGCGCTGAAGCCAGGATCACTCTAGCGAACATCATTATGAAGCGTCTGGTCTTCTTCGAGCGACGAGCGCTTACCGGATGAATCCGGCTACTCGTCCCAAAATATCTCTAAATTGAGGCAAAAACTTCAACAATAGCGACAAATTCAACAAAAATAACCCTTAAAACTTGCCCGCAAAACAATACACAAACCACAAAAAAAGTCAGTTCTTAGAAGTGTCCTTCTGATAAGCCGAAAATTTTTGGTTTACGTTTGCCACCCCGTATTTTTTGCATGAAGAGAGATGCCGTGTAAGGCACAAGAGATGCTGATAAGCGTGGATAGGCCTTGTTTTGGAGGGATCAACCCCTAATAGGAGTGTTGCAAAACACCAACAACACGCAGCACGATTTGTATTGCCTGCCGCCAGAAAGGGCACCGCAACACAACAGCGTGCGCCTTAATAATCTGCGTATACAGCTTCAGGAGCCGAGGCGCCATGCTGACCACATCGCCAAGAGTATTATACGGTGTAAGCGTCCAGATTGCAAAGTCTTCATGGCCGTTGTGCGGAGCGGGGCTTAGGGTATTGGCAATTGCTGCATAAATTAAGGTTTTGGAAAATGTCCATTCGGCAAGCTCCTGTATAAGATGTGCTGAGACCGTAAAGTCTTTGGGCGAAATATCCAACAATTGTTGCCAAAAGGCGCGCATTTGTACATCATCTCCGCACAATCTAGCCAAATGCACGGCAAAGAATAGATATTCCGAGCGTTCTGTCCCGGCGACACAGAAACGTTGCAGAAAAACAGTTGCCTTGGCAAGGTGATCTTTGATCAAACCGCGTGCCAGCAACCGCTCTAATGCATTGAGTTGCGTGTTAGGATCATCCGGTTTCCCATTTGTGGCGTAAAAATTAGGTATTGGCGGTATCGGGAACTCGCCCAACACATTGTAAAAGCGTCTCAAACGCTGCCAACTGTCGGGATCGTTGGGATTGTTTTCGAGGCGGCTTTCGAATTGTGCGACTAGTCCGGCAATCATCTCCTACTGTTCGACATCGGTCATCTTGGCGATGGGCGCGGGATCGGGCAGGAACGGCGGCGCAAAGTCTCCGGCGGCGGCGGCGCGCAAGATGTTCTCGCGGACCATCGGCATCCACGGTGCATCGGGTGCGGAGTACTTGAATAGTTGCATCCAAGTTTGAACCGCGCCAGTGTAGTCACCATCCTGAAATGCTGCAAGACCGCGCAGAAATAAGGCGCGAGGCTCGGTGGAATCGATGCTTAACACCTCGTCGATTAAGGCACGCGCGGGCAGGGTGATTTGTTCATCCGCAACTCGGCTGTAGGCTTCGGCAAGCAAGGATTTTAGCGCGAGTGCATCGGGGTCGAGTGCGATGGCTTGTTTCAAGGTGTTGATCTCGGTCTCGGAATCACCCAAAGCAGCAGCAGTACGAGACAGGTGGTACCAAGCTGCGGGATCTTTGGGGCTTAAGCGAGTGGCGGCACGGGCTTCGACGAAGCTCCGACGTAGTGCACGTTGTTGAGCTTGGGCAGTGTCTTTGAGAATCTTGATCTCCTCGGCGCGCCGTCCGAGCGGCCGTGGGGGTAAATCGGGTCGTCCAATAAATTGATGAACCCCCAAAGCCGAACCCAACACCACAAAGCACATCAAGAACACTATGCGTGGGCGAAATGAGGTTCTTGGTGTGCTGATCGGTAAGACAGTATCCGGCGGGGCAGATTTAAGGTGACGGCTGGCAAGTATCATGCCGGAGCCGAAGAGAGCAATCATGACCGGAGCCAACCACAAAACCCATGTGCTGGAACTGATCGGCGGCTCAAGTAGGATATACGCACCGTATTGATTTTGCAAAAAATCGAGAATTTCGGTATCGCTTTTACTGTTCTGTAATTGCTCGCGCACGAGGGACCGAAGGTCTTTGGCAAGCGGTGCATCGGAATCGTCGATGGATTGATTTTGACATACCAAACAACGCAATTGCTGCGAAATCGCGCGCGCTCGCGCCTCAAGCGCAGGATCATCGAGGATTTCCTCTGCCGAGAGCGCTGCAACAGGGGAGACATGCGTTGGCAGAAATACCATCGCATATGTCAGCACAAGAAGCATGATCCTTATGGGGTATCGCACAATCGTCATCCTGCAGTTTCCCAAAGCGGACGCAAGGTATTTTCGATCAGCACTTTATCCACCACTCCAGCGTGACGAAACAGCACATTGCCTTGTGCATCAATCAAATAGGTCTCTGGAATGCCATAGACACCCCACGTGATCCCTGTGCGTCCATCAAGATCGACTCCCACCACGTGGTAGGGGTTGCCAAAGCGCGTAAGGAAGGCTTTGGTGTCTTGGACTTTGTCCTTGTAGGCAATGCCGATCACGGTCAAGTCCTTGGCCAAGGATTGCAGCATTGGAATCTCCGCGCGGCAGGGTACGCACCAACTCGCGAAGAAATTCACCAACACGATTTGTCCACGGTAGTGGCTCAAATCAACCTCTGGCGCACCCTCGGTTAAATTGGGCTGTCTAGTATCCGGTGCTGGGCGCTCCACCAATACCGAGGGTAATTGCTCAACTTGCCGAGTACCGCTCAGGGTCGAGAACAATGCGAACCCAGTAATCCCTGCGAGGAGGCCAAAAATCAGCAGTGGCAAGAGGAAAATAAAACGCATGTTCACGCCTTGGGTATGCGGTGGCGCGAGACAAGGCTGACTAATCCACCAAGAACCATTAACCCCGCCCCACCCCAAATCCACGCCACCACCGGCTTATGGTACAGCCTCAAAGTGTACCCGCGTTGGGGATCACCATCGCCGAGTACGGCATAATAATCGCCCAGCCAAGTGGTGTGAATGGCGGCTTCGGTGGTGGTCTGGTTCTCGGCGGGATAAAATCGTCTCTCGGGGTATAGCAAGGCAATTTCTTGGCCCTCAGCATCGTACAATTGTAATTCGGCACTCAGGCTCTGATAGTTTGGCCCTTGGGTTTGACGGATCCCCTTGAAGACCACCGTGTCATCACCGAGGTTCACCTCTTGAGCAGGCTGTGCACGCACGATGGCCTCAGTCTGCAACAGGTTTTCGCCGAGTACGCCAGCAAGAAACACTGCCGTACCAAAATGCGCTAGCCACATGCCCCAAATTGGTAGCCCCAGACGCATAAGGCGTGCTCCGGCAGCTTTCTGCCAAGGTTTTACTCTTAAGGCGATATCGATGACGATCCCGCTCGCAAGCCAACCCAGCACGCCTAACCCAGCAAGAGCCGCAATGCTGATCCCGAAACCTAAACCGACAAAAATACACACTAGTCCCATCAGAAGCGCGCCAAGCAAGGTTTTTTTGGCATGGGGTAATCCGCCGTGCCCCCAGGCTAAGGTTCCAGCGATTCCCATCCCCAGCAATCCGACGGCCATAATCGGGTTGAAAGTGGCATCAAAATACGGTGGCCCGACGGTGATCCTTGCGCCATTGAACATCTCGAGTCCCAACGGATAGAAGGTGCCGAGTAAGACAATGGCAGTGGCGATCACCAGAATGCCATTGTTAACAATCAGAGCCATCTCGCGGCTATTGAAGCTGAAATCGCCAACGGTGACAAGTCGTGGTCCGCGCCAAGCATACAGTACGAGCGGCAGGCCAACTGCGAGCAAAAGAATCGCTAGGATGAATATGCCGCGTGTGGGATCGGCGGCAAAGCTGTGTACCGAGGTCAATAGTCCCGAACGCACGATAAATGTACCAAGTAATGAGAGCGAAAAGCCCATAATCGCAAGCAGTACCGTCCAGCTTTTGAATTGTCCGCGTACCTCGACAACGCGCACTGACTGCAGCAGGGCCGGTGCGATAAGCCAAGGCATCAACGAAACGTTCTCGACGGGATCCCAGAACCACCAGCCACCCCAGCCAAGTTCGTAATACGCCCACCAGCTTCCTAGGGTGATTCCGGCTGTAAGGGCGCTCCAAGCGGCGGTGACCCAAGGCCGCAACGCGCGAGCCCAGCGTTGATCAATTCGGCCTTGGATGAGTCCGGCGACGGCAAATGCAAATGCGATGGACAGGCCGACATAGCCGAGATACAGCGTTGGTGGATGCAGTGCGAGACCGATATCCTGCAACACAGGGTTGAGGCCGAGCCCTTCGATGGGTGGGGTTTCGAGTCTGCGGAAGGGGTTTGAGGTTAGGAGGGAGAAGGCGAGGAATGCGCTGCTGATCATGCCTTGAACCGCGAGGATCAAGCCGAACAAAGCGGTATCGAGACGGTGCGCGGTAAGGCAGAACAGAGTGCCAAAGGAGACCAAAATCAAGACCCACAGCAACAGCGAGCCTTCGTGGTTACCCCATGTGCCTGCGATTTTGTAGATCAGTGGCTTTTGCGAATGCGAATACTGCACCACCAGATCGAAGGAGAAATCCGAGGTTATGAACGCCCAGATCAGACTGATGAAAGCCACTAGCACTGCGATGCAAGCGGCGATTTGCGCTGGAGCGGTCAAGGCAAGTAGGGTAGGTTGTTGACGGTAAAGTCCCCACAATGGGGCGATAACCTGCGTCAAGCTAAACAGTAGCGCGGCAACCAGAGCAAAATGCCCAATTTCAGGAGTCATGGTGGCCTTTCAGACATAGGCAGGTAGAACGATAAAAGTGCCGCACAAGCAAGCCGTAACGGTTATAGATAATCCACTATAATTTGATTATACTATACGGATAACTCACTCGTCAGGTTTTTTCTGTAAAGCTTTGTCGGTTCGCGAGCGGGACGAACAGATGATATCCGAGATTGCGTCTCGTTTTTGTGTAGGCGTAGCAACACCCCCCCTTTTTAGAGGATTTTGAAAGTAGAATTACGCGGTCATTTTCAGTTTCATAGCAGGTGTAATCCCGCCAACGCCTATATTAGGGCGCTCATTGCTGTAAGTCTATAACCATCCTGTTGCTTGTTGCTGTGCCTTCTCCAGGTTAAAAATATTCTATGCGAGCCATTCCTGACGCACGGTTCGGTTGCAGCGTTCGACATAAGCATTCTGTTGAGGTTTGCCAGTGGGCACTGTCGAAAAGGTATTTTTACCTTTACGATAAGCTGAAATCCCTAGTTTATTTTTGCTATCCTGTGTTTTTTTGTATGAAGATAGGGTGTTGCGTAATGCACAAGAGATGCTGATAAGCGTAGATAGCCTTGTTTCAGAGGATCGCCTTTATCAAGCTTTTGAAAGGCTGATTAATTTTGACCTTCTGTATCGTCCTCTGGAAAGTCTATCATAGCAACAAAGGTCGCGAAGGTTTAGGTTGTGCCTTTCGGATGCTAGTTCTGCAATTTTATCTTGAGCATCTGCACGCCAGATCACAGCACTTTTGGTTACTTTCTCCAACGCTTGGGAACCAAGCAACTGATGGATATTTTTGTAACTTTGCGGCACGGCCTAAAGGAGGCGGGTTTGATCTGTGAGGTTTTTTGCTGATGCTTCACATCTGGACACCTCTAAGAGCCATTTTTCATGTAGTCCATGTCTTTGCATTTCGGCGATTGTTGTCGACAAAGGTACTCATCAAAGCATATTCGTTGAGAGTGTTTCGAGCGATCTGAACAGCATCTGGTTTTCGAGTTCCAGACCTTAAATATAAGCAGTTCAGGCGTTCAACTAGACCAGTCGGCGCATATCATAGGCATATTTGTCATGCCGATTTTGATCTGGGCACGTTCTATAGTCAAAAGACGATAAGATGATTCAGTTGATGCACGAGCTATTCGATTGACGTTCGTCGCCATGTTTTGGCTATCCGGGAACGGGAAGAGATGAGTTTTTTGGCGACAGCAATCAGATTTAAAGTTGGTGTTTCCAGCCTTAAACGTTGGTCCAAGCGTCTTGAGCCGCGATCTTACAAACGAAAGATCTGCTATAGGGAATATATGCCCTGTAGTTTGCGATACATCATTACTGGACTTCTTGAGTCTGTTAAAGAGTCAGAAAGGGCTGATCACGAAATTTCACTGCAGGATGGTGATTATGTCTATGGCAAAGATTCTCTGCGATACACTCTTGATCGGCTGATTGGTTGGGATTGTGCCATTGTCATTGATGGATAGGGTGGGATGGTGCGATTTACCTCAAGCGTCTGCGGTGGCCTGATAATGGTGAGCGGGGCATGTTCAACCAACCCACGTTTCCTACCATGACCGATATCGCAGTACATAATGTGATGCCGGTACGCCATGTACGACGGAGTTTTTGATGGGTTTTGGGGATTGGATACATTGACGGATAAGGCAGAGGCGCGATGTATCTTAAGCGTCTGCGGTGGCCTGATAGGGGTGGAAAGGTTTAACTTTGAAAGCCTTTTTTTTCAACTATGACAGATAGAAAGTCGTTTGCCGACTATGGCAATGATCGACGTTGTGGTCATCGCAATGATGCTGGTGTGATTGAATAGGCCTGTGGCATCGACTTAAAACCGATATTTGGAGCAAGCTGGACGAATTGCATAAACTTACGGTTGTATTTCAATATTGTGCATAAACCATCACCCTCTGTTTGGATGGCTTGTTGTTGACTTTTTTCATCTTTCGTATTATCATGAGTTGATGACTAAATAATTGCGTCGTTCATTACTTTGATTAAGGAGTGCTTTAAGGGTTGACGACTAATATCTTGAAAGGAGGGCGATATGAAATTTCGACTTATTGGAGCCGTCGTCTTTGGAGTTGTCGGGTGGTTATTAGGAACTGGAATTACCGGTGGTATTTTCGACACAATTTCTGGCGTAGGTGTCTTGATTGTTTTAGGTTTTCTGCTTGGTTTGTCTGCTGGCCCAGACCTCAAATATCTTTATAATCAGTTTAAGAAATAGCCACTTCAGGAAGAATAACTTAAAAATCATCAAGTCCGATGGCATTTTCCCTGAACGCGCCTAACTGTGCAGATTGCCGTTGGCTATGGTCTTTGTATCTCTCTTTTGGCAGGCCGATTGCCCAATGTTGGAACAACGCCGGGTCTTTGTTTTTGGGGATGTAATAGCTTTTATACTCCTGATCCTACAAGGTCTTGATCGGCAAACACCTGATGCAACTCTGACCAGCTCCCGGCCTGCTGTATGCCGTCAAGAATGGGTTGCTTCACTTCCTTGACAAAACGATGGAAAGACTGCTCCCAGCGATGAGCTTCCATGTCTTTGGCACGTTCGGGTGTGCAATCCCGTTTATCTCGCCATTCCTTCCATGTTTCCATGCCATGATCGCCCTGCAGGCCATATTGCTGTTCGACAGCTCGACAAGTCTGACTCAGTTTTAAATAATCATTGTACGGATGATGGATTTTTAACGTCTCGGGATGGATCATGTTGTAAGCAACATGGAGATGAAAATTGTCGGTATTCTGATGCGCGCCAACCACACGCTGATGATGGTCAAAGCCCAAGGACTTAGCGTATTTACGCTCGATCTCGGCGAGTTGCTCCTGAGGCAAGGATTCGCCTTGCTGGAATGAGACAATCAGATGATAGGTTTTGATGTGTGCGCGGGTGTTGCCTTCCTGAATTGCCTCAATCTCGGCAATGGCAACGTTCAACTCGGCTCTCTCCTCACCCGCGTTGCAATTCACCATCCATAGGGAATGCAGTTTCTCACCTTTCTCTTTGGCGGCTGCAATGTAGTTGGCCAGGCCGCGGAATTTCCCCACGGTTTCTCGCTGGACTTTTTTCGAGATCATCTTCAGGAACCCAATGGTTTTTTGATCAGCCCAATCTTGTGTTTCAGCCTTATCTGCAAAGCCCTGGCATCACCCATCGCACCATGGGCATCTTCTGTAAGTTGCCTGGCGCGCGTTCCCGTCGCATCCGAGAACTCGGTCATGGCCATCACGGGCAAATGATCTTTAAGATCGCTGACAGTATGGGCGACCCGAACAGGTCTTGTATCTCGATAACCGCTTTCACGTAGGGCGCAAGCGCTGCGTCATCCCCCCGAAAGTTTCCGCTGTGCACATACACGCTTGCACAAAAGATTGGATGCTTTAGAACTGTCGAGAGGCTTCCGTCCCCTTCAACAGCAAACCACAAACAGAACTACACCAATGGCTTTTGTGTATGGCCTTGTCACCATAAACCGCGCCTTAATCAGGACAGATATGCCTTAGGCTGTCAGAAACATCCGCCAGAGTGGTTGCAATCTTGTCGATCAGGCTAGCAACCGTCAGCGAATTAGAGGTTTTGCACGCTATGGAGACAGCGTTTCACGACTTCAAGTTGGTGGTTAAGTCTGGTGGTTCGGTGGGTCTGGCGTCGCGTCAAGAAAACTTTGCTCCATGTGACACCGTGCTGGTGATGCTAAGCGGAGGCAGGGTGGTGGATGCTGAACCTGATCCAGCGGTGAGAATTTGCGGCCTTTTTGAATCCCGCCCCTTGCGGAGGACAAAAATAGTGATATAAAGCAGCGTCATGGGGCTAGTAGCTCAGTCGGTTAGAGCGCACGCTTGATAAGCGTGAGGTCGGAAGTTCAAGTCTTCTCTGGCCCACCATATTTGGAACAGTGCCACAGAGTTTGATGAGTTGTAATTGTTCTGGATGGCTTTTCATCTTGCCATTCGGTATTTTGGGGGTGTAGCTCAGTTGGGAGAGCGATTGCTTTGCAAGCAATAGGCCGTCGGTTCGACTCCGTCCACCTCCACCAAATGTTTCTGCATACTAGTATTTTCTAATTTCCTGAGAGTTCCTTGAGACTCACGGCTGATCAACCTGTGTTAATTTGTCCTTCAGCAGTTTTATCGACATTATGCTATTTTTCAGTAAAATATATTCTATTTATGATATGTGTAAGCTTAAAAGGCCCGTCTACAGAGGGTGGCTTTTGTTGCAGCCATTCGGGTATATGTACCGCGACGGCGCTATTGACAGGTTATTTCCGCTTTCCTGGGCACAAGGCAGCTTTATCAGAAGCTGAAAAGAAGCTGTGCTTTACCTGACCCGTTCAACGTCCGCGGAAGTGGTCACAACGTCAAGCAAAATACTCAGGTAAAAAACGCCATCCCCGTCAAACTATCACTAACAATAACAAGCGCATTCTTGCGGTTGGGCAAGCTCAAAGTGGACAGATACACAACAAGAGAATTTATGACGATACCCGAGAAAACCCATGTTGATTTTGGGTGATCCTGATGATCTGGGAACACCCACAGAAACGCCTTTAAAGGCTTCAAAGAAACACGCCTTGAGTAAACAGAAAAAGAACCACAACGCTCCAAACTGCACGTCGGGCGGGATTCGGCGTATGAAAAAGTCCAAGCAAACATGATCGCCAAAAACATTACTGCTCTCGCAAACATGAACTTGAAGCAAGCATAGTCAACAGGATTAGCCAAACTGCATCTTCACTATAACTAGGCTATTTAAATCGAATCTAAACGTTATTCTCTTACATAGTGGTATGTTCTTGTAAATTTGATCGATGTTGTGCAACAACAAATCAACCTGATACACCGCCGTCATTCAAATCATCAAACACTAGATTTTGGTTATAGTTCTAGGCTTAGGACTCATTAAATATACCCTATGACGATAGCTGCAATTTGAATTGCAGAGAAGAAGGTATGAGCGCATCTGTCATATCTGGTTGCAATACGTCTCCAGTCTTTGAGTTTCGCGAACATATTTTCGACTTTGTGTCGTTGTTTATAGAGGGTTTTATCGTAGGGAATGAGGGTTTTGCGGTTCTTCTTTGGCGGGGCTCTATACCTTTGTCTCGCAGAGCGTCCCTGAACCAGTCAGCATCATAGCCGCGATTGGCGCGTGGCAATGTATCCAAAAGAATTTCAGTCCCTTTGTAATCACTCCTTCAGATAAAAACATCATAACCGGACGACCAAAGCCATCACAGACACCATGAAGTTTCGAGCTCAGACCGCCTTTGGTTCGGCCGGTAGCCCATCCCTTTTTTAAGGAGCGTTGTGTCTATCCGCGGTTGTTCTGGAATATTTTCAGATCCAACAAGGACGGTGAAGATTTTGTCACACCCCCCCATCGCGCAAAGCGATTATAAGGCGTCTTATGCGGGCCGTATTCTTTGGGCGCATCGCGCTATTGAAGACCGCGGTTTCAGAACGTCCCGTTAATGACACGCGAATCATCCACGCGAGGCACACACCGCGTGACGGCGGAAAGCAAGGTTGGATCCTGTTTAATGGTGAGTTTGTTAACCAATATAAATCGCTCATGATGAAATCCCTTCTTCACAAGTGAATCATCAATCACCAGCTTACAGAACCCCCTTTATAGGTCCTGAGCCTAAACTTCACCGTCCAACTGGCATCAACATCCTTCTGAGTCGCTTTGTCAGGGGAGTCCGGCCAGATATAGTCAAAAGACGATAAGATGATCCAGTTGATGCATGGTATCCGATTGACTTTCACCGTCATGTTTCGGCTATCCGGGAACGGGAAGGAATGAGTTTTTCGGCGACAGCAACCAGATTTAAAGTTGGTGTTGCCTGCCTTAAACGTTGGTCCAGGCGTCTTGAGCCGCGCTCTTATAAACGAAAGATCCGCAAGATTAACCTTGAGCAGTTGGCTGAAGATGTGCGCCAATATCCCCGATGCCGATCAATATGAGCGTGCCGCACGTTTTGAGGTGACACAAAAGGCCCATCTGGCAAGCGTTTCGTGAACTGGGGGTGACATATGAAAAAACCTTGAAGCATCCGCAAGCGGACGACGATAAACGGCGGGTCTTTCAGGAGAAGATCAAGCCTGTAAGGATGAAGGCAAGCCCATTGTTTATATTGATGAGTTCGGTTTTGCTCAGGGCTCTGCCCCAAGGGGCAGAGATGTGACGGCAAACACGATTGGTATGCGCGCGGAAGGACCAGTGTCATTGGTGCCCTGACCGATTCAACATTGCTTGCATGTTTCAATG
>JABSOH010000054.1 GCA_013216065.1 Alphaproteobacteria bacterium | reverse complement strand
TTTATCTTGAGCGCCCACTCACCAGATCCCAGCACTTTTTGGTTACTTTTGCCAATGCGTGGGAGCCAGGAAGCTAGCTTGTGCCACGGCCTAAAGGGGTTTGATCCGTGAGGTTTTTATGAGGTGTTCTACTGGCGGTGACCACCGTTGAATCGGGCAAAGTCAATGCCGTGGTCAGAGTGGCGGCTAATCCGGCATTGCCAACACCACGGTGACCGGGCCAGCAAAGCCGACTAGGACGGAAAAGCCGATGTGATGACAGATACGGGCATCAGAAGACTTAATTTTACAATGTCGCCATTTTACTGGCAACGTCGAGCATTCTGATTGCAAATGCCCATTCGTTGTCGTACCAAGCCATAACGCGCAACAGGTCTTTGCCAAAGACTTTGGTTCCGGTGGCATCAAAAATCGCACTCGCCGGATGGTGCATAAAATCACATGACACGAGTTCTTCTTCTGAATAGGCCAGCACGCCCCTCAACTCACCCTCGGAAGCCTTGCGCATGATATTATTGATTTCAGCAATACTCGCTGGCGTACGCACTTGTGCGGTCAAATCGATCACTGAAACATTCAGCACTGGCACCCGCATCGCTGTCCCATCCATGCGACCTTTAAGTTCCGGGATGACCTCGCACATGGTGCGCCCAGCGCCTGTGGTGGTGGGGATCATGGATTGGAATGCGGCTCTTGAACGCCGTAGCGAGTTTTTGTGGCGCGAATCCACCGTCGGCTGATCACCTGTCGCCGCGTGAATCGTGGTCATGTTGGTGGATTCTATCCCCAATTCGTCGTTTAGCACTTTGCACACCGTCGCCGCGCAATTGGTGGTACACGACGCATTCGACACCACCTGATGCGCTGGGCGCAATACGCCGTGGTTTACCCCATACACCACCGTCGCATCGGCCTGTTTGCACGGTGCCGAGACGAGGACCCGTTTTGCTCCTGCTTCAAGGTGACCTAGACATTTTGGCTTGGTGTTAAACTTCCCGGTGCATTCAAGCACAACATCAATGCCCATGTCACCCCAAGGCAAATCTGTCATTTCGTAGCCTGATAAAATCGGGATTTTCTGCCCGGCAATCATCATGCTGTTTTCCATGGCGGTGATCTCGGCATTCATCCTGCCTTGTGCAGAATCGTATTTCAGCAGGTGCGCGAGTTGTTCGGACGTGCCGCGCGAATGAATCGCGGCAATATGCACGTCACTGCGTTGCATTTCGATAGCGGCGCGCAAGGTTAGGCGGCCGATACGTCCAAAACCATTGATGGCTAAAGCGTGAGACATAAAATCATCCTTTCAAGACATTAAAAAATATACGCTTCGAAAACTACTCCTGTCGATATCACGATGCAGACCACGGGCAACCGCGATGCACCGCGGTAATGTTCTGGCATAGGCCACTGGTCGGATTGGTCTCTATCAACACTCCGCTGACCCCCCCTTCTCCTTCGGCTGGGCGCATACGTGGACGTGGAATTCGCCCTAAAAAACGATCCAGCGAAATTTCTTTATCTATCCCAATCACCGAATTGTAATCCCCACACATCCCAGCATCACTCATATACCCACTTCCAGCAGGCATAATATGCGCATCGCTGGTCGGCACATGGGTATGCGTGCCGACAATCAAGCTCACGCGCCCATCGACAAAGTGACCCAGCGCCCGTTTTTCGCTATTGGCCTCGCCGTGACAGTCCACCACCACCGCGTCAAGCCCCGCAAGCCCCGGCGCACCTTCAGCCAGCAATTCATCTAAGGTCTTGAACGGGTTTTCGACATCATTCATGAATAATCGACAGAGAATATTCACCACCAGCACACGTTTCCCGTCAGCGGTTTCGTGCAGATAACTCCCTGCCCCGGGAACATTATTACCCACAGTATTCGCCGGGCGGATTAAATTCGGGTTGCGCTGAATGAACGGAATAATATCACTACAATCCCACGAATGATTGCCACCTGTGAGAACGTCCACGCCGTAGCCAAACAGCTCGGTAGCGGTTTTTTCCGACACACCAAAGCCGTGGTTAGAGTTCTCTGCGTTGATGATGACTACCTCCGGCGCGTATTCAGCGCGTAATTGCGGCAGATAACGCCGTACGGCCACGCGCCCCGAACGTCCAAAGACATCGCCTAGGAATAATATTTTCATGCTCTCTCCCGTGTGGAAATTATTCCGCGCTCGGTGATAATAGCTGCAAGAGGTAGGTCAAATTCACCGACTGGCACATCCTCATGCTGCTGATCGGCGTAGGCGAGACCCAGAAAACGGCATTTAGGGTTCGTGTTTTGATACTCGGCGATGGTGCGGTCATAAAATCCGCCGCCATAGCCCAAGCGATATCCTGCGGCATTAAACGCCAGCATCGGCACCAGCACCAAATCTGGTGTAACTTTGGTGGCATTTGGGGCTGGAGCGCGAGTCGAAAATTTTTCGAGAATGAGGGTATCTCCGGGCTGATAGAGGCGAAAAATCAATGGAGTTGCCTCAGCGATCACGACGGGGAGAGCCGTTATGGTGCCGCGCCTGTGCCAATGATCCATGATCGGTTGCGGATCAAGCTCTCTGGTGATCGGCAAATACCCCGCGATGCATTTCGGTGATTCTTGCGCAAGGTAACTTTGCAGATGTTGCACTACCGCTTGAGCAGCACGCGGATTCTCCTCGGCGGCCTTGCGGCGGCGTTGCTTGGCGGCCTGGCGCGCTTGCACCTTCTGTTGATCCAAAGAAATGGCAGTCATGGTGGTGATTAGAAAATCACGAAGAAGATTACGAAGAAATCGGTTTCGCCGTTGGATGTTGGTCTTTTATCAAGAGATTGACCACAAAAGCAAATACCCCGAGCACAATTAAATCCCACCAAGTGGCATCGTATAGCTACCCATAGCATCAAACGCTTGAGGCGTAGACTTTGATGAACGAACCGATCTGATGACTGAGGAACACGAACAATGTCCTGCATAGCGTTGGCCATAGAACCGATGGATCATGCCGTTGGTGAGCGGTACGGCGATGAGCCACAGCAGACCCATCGCGATGCTGAGAAAGTAGATCGTGGCATCGGTGATGGGTAGCAGTAGTGCTAATCGACAAGGCACTTTATAGGTTCCGCACAGTTCAAACGCGCCGATAGGTTGCATGTTTTCGAGCTTGATAGAAATTCCTGCCCGCACAAGGCATTGAGATGTGTGGAAGGCACGAGCGGGGTACTGTGCGCAAAATCTCTGGCATATCAAACTGCGCAAAAGCAGTAACCGTCCCCTAATGCTGTTTGATGTTGTGCGCAATTGCTGTGCAGGCTGCCGCATAAATTGCCTGCGCTTTATTCACGCATTCCTGATGCTCGGCCTCAGGGATGCTGTCGGCAACGATTCCCGCTCCAGCTTGCACCGTCAACACGCCGTCCTTGATAATCGCCGTGCGTAGCGCGATACAGTTATCCATATTGTGCATACCATCAAAATAGCCTACGCAGCCAGCATAGATTCCACGGCGGGTGGATTCCAACTCGTCGATAATTTCCATGGCGCGAATCTTTGGCGCACCGCTCACGGTTCCGGCTGGAAACCCGGCCATCAACGCATCGAGGCGATGCTGATCTGGGCTGAGTTTCCCCTCGACGTTGGAGACGATATGCATAACATGGCTGTAGCGTTCGATAGTGAATTGATTGGTGGCGGCAACCGAGCCTATTTCTGATACTCGACTGACATCATTGCGCCCAAGGTCGAGTAACATGAGATGTTCGGCGTTTTCTTTAGGATCGGCGAGCAATTCTTCAGCAAGCGCGATGTCTTCGGCAGCGGTTTCCCCCCGGCGGCGTGTTCCTGCAATCGGACGAATGGTCATGGTGCCATCGCGCAGGCGCACCATCAATTCGGGGCTGGAACCCGTGATGCTAAAATCCCCGCATTCGAAAAAAAATAAGTATGGCGACGGGTTGCTGCGGCGCAAGACCCGAAACAGTGCCAGAGGTGGCAAGGCAAACGGCATCGAGAAGCGTTGCGAGAGTACGACCTGAAAAATATCCCCGGCCAGAATGTACTCTTTGGCACGGCGCACCATGGACTGATAGTCTGCCGAGCTGATGTTGGACTGCATCGTCGGCGCGAAAGGCGTTAGCGCACCCACCGCAAGGTTTTGTGACCCGAAGGTTTCAGGTGGCACGGCTCCTTCAAGGCGCTTTAAGGTCGCATCGAGCTTCGCGCGCATTTTTTCCAACGCAACAGATGCTGCATCGTCGTGACGGTAGCACACCACCACAATCGATAGGATGTCGGTGATGGTGTCGGAAACCAGCACGATTTGCGCGCGCATCATGAAACCGTCGGGAGTATTGAGGGTGGAGGGGTTCTGATCCGGGATCATTTCGACCCAACGCACGCAATCATACCCGAGATAGCCCACGACCATCGCCGACATCAATGGCAAATCCGGCGGGTTATCGACCAGCGACCGATCGATCAGTTCCGCCAAAGCTTGCTGTGGTGGTGCGACACAGTCTTGGAAAGTGTCCTGCGTCGGATCGTCGTTGATCTCGGCACGATCTGCCGTGCAGCGCCACAACAAATCTGGATCAGCACCCATAATCGTATAGCGCCCACGATTTTCGCCGCCTTGCACCGACTCCAGCAGATAGCTGTAGCGTTGTCCGGCCTTGAACTTGGCGTAGGTTGCAAGCGGAGTCTGCATATCGTTGATGACCCGATACCACAACATCCCGGGCTTTCTGGCTTGGTATTGTGCTAGAAAATCGTTAGCCGGACACTCTGCAATAATCGGTAAAACCATGCGCGATACTAGCCGTTTTGAGGTGTCGAACCGCCGTTCAGGAACTCGTAGAGATAGTTCAGCGCAGCACGGTTGCTCTGCAGGGGATATCTCGCACGCAGAGCCTCCTCGACACCGAAATAGGTCTCGGTCGCAATCTGGTTTTTCAATGCCGCATCCTGAGTCTCAAGAGACGTTTCGGCAACTGTCTCCTTGATCATCACCATCACCCGCGCCCCCAAGGGCGAAGGCAGCGCCACCGCTACCCCGGGATTAAGCGCAAACAACGCCCCAAGGTGCGCTGGCTCGGGCAAGAACAGCGGCTGGGTGTTCCCAGCATTCGTACTCAAGGGCCGTCCATCGCGGTTCACTGGTTCGGTCTCGCGCAGCACCAATCGCGTCACCTCGGCAATCGCGATCAGAGACTCACCCTGATTGACACGCTCGGCAAGCAAGCTCGCCTGTTGCAGCGCCAGTGCGCGCTGCTGATCTTCGCGCCAGGCTTCGCGCGCGCGTTCGCCGATCTCCTTTAGTGGCGGCACCAAGGTTTCGGCAAGCTTTTGCAACTCGATCAGGCGAAAACCGCCAGCATCATCCTCGAAAATCTGACGATCATCCTTCGCTTTGAGGCTGGCAACCTGTGCGCGCAACAATTCCGAAGAATGCACATCATTGTCCGCCATCACCACCTCTAGGCGCGATTGCGGCAAAGGCACATCGGCAGTAATCTCCGCCAAGGTCGCGCCGCCTGCGAGTAAGTCTTCTACCTGATTGACGTAATCGAATACCTGATCCGCTGCCCGTTCTTGACGCAACTCAGCTTCAAGGGTCGCACGGATGCTGCCAAAGTCAGGAACCTCCGCAGGCTTAATCGCGCGCACCTGCGCGATCATCCAGCCAAACAAGCCCTCAAACGGATCAGAATGCGTATTCAATTCCAAGCCAAAAGTCCGTTCAGCCAGAATGCGATCCGCAAAGTTTTCGCGCGTGATCTCGCCGAGGATCACTGCTTCCAGCGACTGGTTGGCGTATTTCTGCGCCGCCATCACAAAGTCCATATCGTTCTCTAGCGCGAGCCATGCCTCACGCGCCGAGGCCTCGTCAGGAAACAAAATCCGCTCGATACTGCGACGTTCAGGCACCGAAAACTGTGCACGATTCGCCTCGAAATACTCCTCAATTGCTCCGTCCTCCAAATCAACATCCGCCGCAATATCCTCAAGCGACAAACTCAGTAACGCCACCGTACGCTTCTCAGGCTCGCGGAAACGCTCAGGGTTTTGAGTATAAAACGCCGAGATTTCAGCCTCGCTAGCCTCAGCAATCTGCATTAACGGGGTCGCTAGCACCTCAAGAACCTGACTTGCGCGGAAGGTCTGACTGTACTGCGTCAGTAACTTCGCCTGCGCCTGCGGAATCGGCGTGCCGCCGAGCAATGTCCGGATCAACTGGTTTTGCAAAATCGCTTCGCGCACCTGCTCAAGGTACATTTGCTCGGTTATGCTCTGGCGTACAAGGAAAGACTCAAAGCGATTGCGTGAGAAATTGCCCTTAGCGTCACGGAAATTCGCATCACGACGAATCTCATCGCGCAATTCAGCATCCGTCACCGCAAGCCGCATCTTGGCAACCTCCTTATCTAGCGCAACACCCAACGCCCAGCGATCCAACACCGCTCGCTCGATAAATTTCCCCGTCGCCGGACTGATCTCAACCCCAGCGTTCAGCAATCCGGTCTGGCGCAAAGTGGCTTGGAACTGATTGGCGTAGGTCGGAAAATCCAACTCGGCATCTTCGATGCTTGCCACGGTCTGGCTTTCGGGTGCGCTATAGAAAACATCCGACACCCCCCACAGACCAAAACTGATGATCAACAGACCAAACAAAAACACTTTCACGAAGGTGGATTGAACCGAACGGCGCATGGATTTGAGCATCGCGAACACTCTTTGAGAAAATCAGTGAATTAATGTATCTTCGCTTTTCTATAGGCAATCGCAATCCTTGTCTATGTAGAACCCGATATGCTACTTTCGAGGCGATATTACAGGAAACTGTTTTAGATGGGATCCTGCTTGTATTTGTCTGCAGCACAATTCTGCCTTAATACGGGGGACACCCAATGTCTGGGCAAAAACAATGGCCAACGCAATATCCTGCACGCCGTGCCATGGTGGTGGGGAACTGGAAAATGCACGGCGACGTCGCACTCACTAGGGCTTTTGCTGCAGAAGCCGCGCGACAGCCGAATACCCGGGACAGCGCTGAGGTCATACTAGCGCCGCCCGTGCCCTTCCTTGATATCACCCGCAACATGCTGTCTGGAATGTGGTCACTTGCGGCGCAGGACTGCCACTGGGCGCAAAGTGGTGCTTATACTGGCGAAATAAGTGCTGAAATGCTCGCCGAGTTCGGCTGTGGCTATGTCATTGTCGGTCATTCCGAACGTCGCATCTTGATGGGCGAAACTGATGAGTACGTGCAAGGCAAAATCGAAGCTGCATTGGCGGCAGGGCTGACACCCATTATGTGCATCGGCGAGACTCTGGCGCAACATCAGGCGCAAGAGACTTTCATTACACTTGCTTCGCAACTCTATCACGGCCTACCGAGTTCCGCAGTGCAACGCGAAGTCGTCATCGCCTACGAACCGGTGTGGGCGATCGGTAGCGGCTTGACCCCAACCCCGGAAGAGGTACAGGATTGCCACGATCATATCCGCACCTTCCTCTGCACCCACTGGAATGCGCAAAAAGGCGAGTCGGCACGGGTTCTCTACGGCGGCTCGGTCAAACCGGATAATGTGGCCGATTTTCTCACCCTAGCCGATGTCGATGGCGTGTTGGTGGGCGGTGCCTCGCTAGATCCGACGGCATTCGCAGATATTGTGCGTAGCGCCTTTGCTCTTTGAGCGAAAGCCGGACACTTTGCGAAGGTGGGCGAGTACTTGCAGTTTGGCAAGACCCCTGTTATGACGGTGACAAACGCTCTCTTGGGGCAGATTACTCCGAAAAATTGTTTGTTAAGGAACCCTCGTGGAAACCATTGCTCTGGTCGTGCATCTTTTGCTGGCTTTGGCGCTGATCGGCGTAGTGCTGATGCAGCGTAGCGAAGGCGGTGCGCTCGGAATCGGTGGTGGTGGTGGCGGATTATTCTCAGCACGTGGCACAGCCAACGCACTCACCCGAGCCACCGCGGTTTTGGGGACATTGTTCTTAGCCTCAAGCCTGTTTCTCTCCATCCTCGCTGGCCAAGACAGCACCGGACGTTCGATCTTCGATGCCCCTGAAGTTGCACAGGATCTCCCGGCCACGAATATAGACGGCTCTCCCGTAGACAGCACGCCAATTGTGCCGCTTGCCGAATAATTTTGGAATTTGACATCACGTTATGCCTATGGACATCATGAATCACAACCCAGAAACCAAATACGTCTTTGTCACTGGGGGGGTGGTGTCGTCACTCGGCAAAGGTATCTGTTCGGCGGCGTTGGGGGCTTTACTTAAGCTGCACGGCTATCGCGTGCGGATTCGCAAGTTTGACCCGTACTTGAACGTTGATGCTGGTACTATGAACCCCTATCAGCACGGCGAATGTTTTGTGACCGATGATTGCGCGGAAACCGATCTTGATTTAGGTCACTACGAACGCTTTACCGGGGTCAATGCCCGCAAGAGTGATTGCGTCACAGCTGGACAGATATATCAAGAAGTTATCACCCGCGAGCGTGAAAAGGGCTTCAAGGGTGCCACTGTGCAGGTGGTGCCGCACATCACGGGTGCGATCAAGGAGAAATTGCAGGAAGATACGGCGGATACAGATTTTGTGATCTGCGAGATTGGTGGCACGGTGGGCGATATTGAGGGGCTGCCCTTCCTCGAAGGTATTCGCCAAATGCGCAATGACACCGGGTCTGAGCGAACATTATTCATCCATTGTACGCTTTTGCCTTATCTTGAGACCGCAGGCGAATTGAAGACCAAGCCAGCCCAACATTCGGTGAAAGAACTGTTGAGCGTTGGGATTCAGCCCGATTTTATGATCTGTCGCACCAACGTTGCCTTGGCGCAGCCCGAGCGGCACAAATTGGCGCAATTTTGCAACATTCGCGATAATCGTTTGTTCGAGTCGCAAGATGTCGCGACGATTTATGCTGTGCCAGAAATGCTGCACGAGCAGGGGTTGGATACGCGGGTACTGGAATATTTTGATATGTACGCGCAGGACAGCATCAATCTAAGTGCATGGAGTGCCATCGTCTCAAGCCTGACCATGCCCAATCGGCAAATCGTCACCATCGGTATTGTCGGCAAATACGTTAAGCTGCCCGATGCTTACAAATCCTTGACTGAGGCCTTGGTTCATGCCGGGATTCATCATGATGTCGAGATTAACATGCTGTGGATCGATTCCGAGGATGAAACCGCCGATCTGCACCAACAGATGGATCAGTGCCAAGGGATTCTGGTGCCAGGCGGTTTTGGCGTGCGTGGCACCGACGGCATGATAGACGCGGTGCGCTACGCGCGCGAGAAAAACGTGCCTTACCTTGGGATTTGCTTAGGGATGCAGGTCGCGGTGATCGAGGCAATGCGCAATATTGGCGAGGTGAACTCTGCGGGCAGTGCCGAGTTTCATACTGATTCGGATGTCTTGCCCATCATCGCGCTGCTGAGCGAATGGGCGCAGGGCGAAAACATCGAAACCCGTGGTTTGAATAGCGATTTTGGTGGCACTATGCGCCTTGGGGCGGCAGACTGCGCGCTGAAGCCCGGCTCGAAAGTCGCCGGAATTTACGGTAGCCTCCTGATCACCGAACGCCACCGCCACCGTTACGAAGTGAATCCGAAATATTGCGCACAGTTTGCAGAACTTGGCGTGATTTTCTCGGGCCACACTCAGCACGAGACCTTGCCGGAGATTCCAGAAATCCTTGAGCGCAATGATCATCCGTGGTTTGTGGGCGTGCAATTCCACCCTGAGTTAAAATCTCGTCCCTTCGCGCCGCACCCGCTATTCGTGAGCTACATCGGCGCGTGTGTTCAAATCGAAAGGCTGTTGTAATGGGCGCAGTACGCATCGGGCAGGTATCTTTTGATCAACAACAGCCCCTGAGTTTGATTGCCGGGCCGTGCTCGTTAGAAACCCTGGACCATGCTTTGATGATGGCTGAGAGCCTGAGCAAGATATGCGCGGCACGCGATATCGGTTTTGTATTCAAGGCCTCGTTCGACAAGGCCAACCGCACCGCGGGTGATATGGCGCGAGGGGTTGGGTTGGATGCTGCATTAGAAATCTTCCGCAAACTCAAAGAGCACGTTGGCTGTCCGGTCCTGACCGACGTTCACGAAGCCGAGCAATGCGCCCCGGTTGCTGAAATCGTCGACGCCTTGCAAATTCCGGCTTTTCTGTGCCGCCAAACCAGCCTTCTGCAAGCCGCAGGACGTACCGGACGTTGTGTGAACATCAAGAAGGGGCAGTTCCTGGCCGCAGAGGACATGAAATTTGCTGCCGAGAAAGTCATGATGGTTGGCAATGAAAATATTTTACTGACTGAACGCGGAGTTTCGTTTGGCTATCGCAATCTGGTGGTCGATATGCGCAATCTGGTGATTATGGCGGAAACCGGCTATCCGGTGATTTTTGATGCTACCCACTCCGTTCAAAGCCCTGGCGGCGAAGGTGGAAAATCCGGTGGCAAACGCGAATTTGTGCCACCTCTCGCTCGCGCTGCTTTGGCCGTCGGGGTTGCCGGGCTCTTCATCGAAACCCACCAAGATCCAGATAGCGCACCCTCCGATGGCCCAAACATGGTGCAGTTATCCGACATGGCGACTTTGCTCGATCAGTTGCAGATGATCGATCGTTGCGTCAAGCCAACTTTAACTCGGAGCGCATAATGTCCCGACATGAAATCGTTACTGCCCATGGGCGCGAAGTGTTGGATTCGTGTGGCAACCCCACGGTCGAAGTCGAAATTACCCTAGCCAGTGGTGCAGTGGGTCAAGCCATGGTGCCGAGTGGTGCTTCGACGGGCATGTACGAGGCGTACGAAGCCCGTGACGGTCAAAGCCGCTATCAAGGCAAGGGTGTGCGCCAGGCGGTTGAGGCGATTCATGGCGAGTTATTCCCGATCATTCGCGGCATGCCGGCCACGAGCCAGCGCATCCTGGATCAGTCCATGATCCAACTTGATAACAGCAACAACAAATCGCGCCTTGGCGCCAATGCCATTCTCGCGGTCTCTCTGGCGGTGGCACGGGCTGCTGCTGCTTCGCTTGGCTTGCCACTGTACCAGTATGTCGGCGGAGTCCACGCCCATCGCCTTCC
>JABSOH010000053.1 GCA_013216065.1 Alphaproteobacteria bacterium | reverse complement strand
CGAATGCAAAGTGAAGGATGTAAACCATGACTAGGATTGGAAAAGATGCCGTCGTTATTCCGCAAGGTATCTCGGTACGTCTTGAGGCTGGGCAATTCTACGCCAAAGGGCCAAAGGGAGAATTGCAAATGGCGGTGATGCCGTATGTTGATGTTGTGATTGAGGGGAACTCGGTGACAGTCTCGGCGAAGAGCACGGTCAAGCGCGCGCAGCAGGCTTGGGGTTCGATGCGGGCACTGATTCAGAACATGGTTCTGGGTGTCAGCGAGGGTACTTCACGCATTCTTGAGGTCAACGGCGTTGGCTATCGTGCGGCGGTCAAAGGCAGAATGCTTGAGTTGCAGTTGGGGTTTTCGCACCCGGTGAACATGAACATTCCGCAGGGTTTGAGTGTTGAAATCATTGGTGATCGGAATAATCAGATCAAGATCAGTGGGGCCAGCAAGCAGTGTGTTGGGCAGTTTGCCAGTGACATTCGGATTTTGCGCCCGCCGGAACCGTATAAAGGCAAAGGCGTGAAATACCTTGAGGAGCGTATCTTGCGCAAAGAAGGTAAAAAGAAATAATCCACATTGGTGTATTCTTGGAATGCTTTATGGGCTTGGGATAACGAATTATGGCAAAACGCAGTGTACAAAAGCTCACCGGAAATGCACGTCGTGCAATGCGCACCCGGTTTCAGATCAAACGTCAGGCTGGGCACATTGATCGGACACGGCCGCGGCTTTCAGTATTTCGCTCGAACAAACATATCTACGCGCAGGTGATCGACGATGTTGCGGGTCGGACGTTGGCGGCGGCTTCGTCGCTTGAGGCCGATGTGATCGGTGCGGGCAAAGGCAATGCGACGTGCGAGACGGCGGCGGTTGTGGGCAAATTAGTTGCCGAGCGTGCGCTAGAGGCGGGTGTTGAGAAGGTGGTTTTTGATCGTGGCGCGTTTCGTTATCACGGTCAAGTCAGCGCGTTGGCTAGTGAGGCGCGTGAGTCAGGTCTGAATTTTTAACGGGTACGTAACCGCAACGCATTAGGAAAGGGTACTTGGAGTATGGCACGTGAAAAGAAAGAGCGCGAAGATAGCGATCTGATCGAAAAGCTGGTCGGGATCAACCGCGTGGCCAAGGTGGTAAAGGGCGGACGGCGTTTTGGCTTTGCTGCGTTGGTGGTGATCGGGAATGGTCGTGGCATGGTTGGATTTGGATCGGGGCGCTCGCGCGAAGTTTCTGATGCGATCCGCAAAGGCGGCGATCAGGCGCGCAAATTGCAACGCCGTTTCCTCTTGCGCGAAGGCCACACCTTGCACCACGATGTGGTGGGACGTTATGGTGCGGCGCGGGTGGTGGTACGCTCGGCTCCTCCGGGAACCGGGATTATCGCGGGTGGTCCGGCGCGTGCAGTGTTCGAGGCGCTTGGGGTGAAGGACGTGGTCGCGAAGTCGATTCGTTCGTCAAACCCATACAATTTGATCCGTGCGACGTTTGATGCCCTTTCGCAGTGCGAAACGCCGCGCCAAGTTGCGCAGCGGCGCTGTAAAAAGAACGAAGATATCCTGCGTCAGCGTCGTTTGGCTGGTGGGAACAATGTGGTGTTGCCGCAGCCCAAGGCTGAAGTTGAAGAATCTCAGGAGGCGTAGTCATGGCGGAGGCAGTGGCAAGGAAAACTCTTACGGTGCGTCAGACTGGCAGCCCGATCAGG
Source organism: Alphaproteobacteria bacterium (assembly GCA_013216065.1). GTDB lineage: Bacteria > Pseudomonadota > Alphaproteobacteria > JABSOH01 > JABSOH01 > JABSOH01. The sequence goes on along the minus strand of JABSOH010000053.1, from coordinate 9,443 downwards.
CGCGCCGAGGATCAGTTGCAAACCTTGAAGGGTTTGGGGCTGAACAGAATTCGACGCGAGTGTGTCCTCGAAGACACTCTGGCCGTGCGTGGTATGATTCGCAAGTTGCGCCACATGGTCGAGGTGGTCTCGGATAAGAACGGAGAATAATCATGGATTTATCGCAACTCAAAGACGTGGGTGGTGCGCGTCATGCTCGCAAGCGCGTTGGGCGTGGAGCCGGTAGTGGCATGGGGAAGACCGCGACGCGCGGTGTTAAAGGGCAAAAGTCGCGTTCTGGAGTCAGTATCAAGGGCTTTGAGGGCGGGCAAATGCCGCTTTGCCGCCGAGTACCGAAGCGTGGTTTCAACAATATTTTTGGAAAAATCTATGCTGAAGTGACTCTGGATCGTTTGCAGGCGGCAATTGATGCCAAGAAGCTCGATGCCAGAAAGCCAGTAGACGCTACGGCTCTGATCGGTGCTGGGGTGGTTCGTTCGAGCAAACTGGGTGACGGTGTGAAGTTGTTGGGTAGTGGCATTTTGTCGGCCAAGTTGACGCTGGATATTGCGGCGGCGACGGCATCGGCTATTAAGGCTGTGCAAGCAGCTGGCGGTGAGATCACGGTTAAGGTGATACCCAAAACTGCAGAATAGTCTTGTACGTCTGTATGTATGCAGCTTGCGCGGATTGCTTAGGTTGTGTGTTCCGCTAGGAGAGAAATGAGCAGATGAGCGCAGTACCCGGACAAAACCTCGATTGGAGCGTTTTTGGACGCTCGAAGGATTTGCAGGCGCGGATCTTTTTTACCCTTGGTGCGCTGATCGTGTATCGCATTGGCACGTATATTCCCTTGCCGGGCATTGACCCGAAGATTCTGGCCGAGATTTTCGCCCAACAGCAAGGCGGCGTACTCGGCATTTTTGATATGTTTGCGGGCGGCGCATTAGGGCGCATGACGATTTTTGCGTTGAATATCATGCCGTACATTTCGGCTTCGATCATTATGCAGTTGATGTCGTCGGTATCGCCAGCATTGGCAAAAATTAAGAAAGAGGGTGAATCGGGACGCAAGCTGATCAATCAGTATACTCGTTACCTGACAGTATTTTTGGCGGCTTTGCAGGGCTATGGGATTGCGGTAGGGCTTGAGGGCTTAAGTGGTACAGGCGGCTATTCGGCGGTAGTTGATGCCGGATTATTCTTCCGCGCTACGACGGTGATTACCTTGGTCGGTGGTACGGTGTTCCTGATGTGGCTTGGCGAGCAAATCACTCAACGCGGTATCGGCAACGGTATTTCGCTAATGATCTACGCCGGGATCGTTGCCAGTCTGCCAAGTGCGCTATCCAGCACTCTAGAGCTTGGGCGCACGGGCGCGCTGTCGACCCTGCTGATCATCGCGCTTTTTGTTGGGTCGGTGGCAGTGGTTGCCTTCATCGTTTTCGTCGAACGCGCGCAGCGTCGGCTTTCGGTGCAGTATCCGCAACGCCAACGCGGCGGTCGCATGACGAGTGGCGACAGTTCGCACTTGCCTCTGAAAATCAATACGCCGGGCGTGATCCCACCGATTTTTGCAAGCTCAGTTCTCTTACTTCCGCTTACCATCACTAGTTTTCAAATCGGTAGCGGTGATACTTCGGACTGGTTCACTACCATTTCGGCCATGCTCGGGCGTGGACAGCCATTATTCCTGATTCTGTTCATGGCCATGATTGTCTTCTTCGCGTTTTTCTACACCGCCGTAGTGTTCAATCCCGAAGAGACCGCTGACAACTTAAAACGCAATGGCGGCTTTATTCCCGGTATTCGCCCCGGTTCGAGCACGGCGGACTATATCGATTTTGTTTTAACGCGCTTGACCGCAGTCGGCGCAACTTATCTGGTTCTGGTGTGCCTATTGCCCGAGATTCTTATCTCGCAATATGCTGTGCCGTTCTATTTCGGCGGCACTAGTCTCCTGATCGTGGTTTCGGTGACCATGGATACGGTGACGCAAATCCAGAGCCATATGTACGCCCAACAATACTCTGGTCTGATGAAACGCCAGCAAGATAAATTTGGCAAGAAGGGCAAAAAATAGGGGGAGAGTCTCAATGACTGCGCATATTGTTTTGTTTGGCCCGCCGGCGGCGGGTAAGGGGACGCAGGCCAAGCGCGTTGCTGCTGCAACCGGGATGGTGCCGACCTCTACTGGGGACATGCTGCGTGCGGCGGTAGCCGAAAACACGCCGTTAGGTCAAAAGGCTGCCGGGATTATGCGGGCTGGAAATCTGGTGGATGATGCCATCATCATGGGGATTATAAATGACCACTTGGTGTTGGGTGACGCGCCAGACGGAGCGTTGTTCGATGGTTTTCCGCGCACGGTAGCGCAGGCCGAGGGGCTAGATTCGCTGCTCAAAGAGCGCGGCGAGGAAGTGTCGAAGGTGGTGAATATTGTGGTGCCGGACGAAATTTTGCTCTCAAGAGTCGAATCACGGATTGCAGAGACTCCGGTGGCGGAGCGTCGATCGGATGATTCTTCAGAGGCGTTGGAAGTGCGTCTTGTCGCCTATCACGAGCAGACAGTGCCAGTTATGGCATATTATCGAAGTCAGGGTAAATTAGTCGATGTCGATGGAACGGCTTTGATTGACACGGTAACGCAGAGTATTCTGGTGCATTTATCCGAGTAATCACAGTTTCTTGACGGAATCGCCACAACAAGAATTGACAGGCTCCTGACCTTGGTATAGGAAACGCCTACATGCAGAGTGTCACTGCTTCATCCCGCCTCGACAGTGTCCGTACTCTGGCGTAATGTGTCTGCCAGCTTTCGATTCTTGTAGCCGTTTGGCCGCACTGTTTGGGGGCTGGTGTGTGTTTGTGTCTTGTGCGCGTACTTTTGAGTGATCGTGTCGGGCGAGTATTCGATCAACGATGATTATGTGGGTGGGTAGCAGGCTCTCCTACGGGCGTCGCTGGTTCGTGTTGACAGCATCTCTAGGGAGTTAGGGGAAGAATTTGGCTCGTATCGCTGGAGTAAACTTACCTGCACGCAAACGCGTGCCGATAGCACTCACGTATATTTTTGGCATTGGTTCGCATCATGCCCAACTGATTTGCAACGCGTGCAACGTCGATGTCAGTCGTAGGCTTGAAGACCTTGGCGACGACGAGGTGCAAATGTTGCGCGACGAAATCGATCGCAATCATGAGGTCGAAGGCGAGTTGCGTCGCAAAATCTCGATGGACAGCAAACGTCTACTGGATCTAGGTTGCTTCCGTGGCTTGCGTCATCGGAAAGGCTTGCCCTCTCGTGGTCAACGCACCCACAGTAACGCGCGTACGCGTCGTGGGCGCTCTAAACCGATTGCCGGTAAAAAGAAATAGATTCACCTCGGCACCTTCTGGGTATCCGCAGGTTCACCGCTTAGCATGAAGATCAGGAAGTAGTATGGCTACACTATCGACAAAACGGAAAAAGGCGAGAAAGAATATCGCCTACGGGATTGCCCATGTTCAATCGACGTTTAACAACACCATTATCATGATCACCGATATGCAGGGCAACGCAATTGCGTGGTCCTCGGCTGGCGTGCGTGGGTTCAAGGGCAGTCGTAAATCGACTCCGTTTGCAGCACAGCTTGCGGCAGAGGATGCCGGAAAGAAAGCCAAAGAACACGGGATAAAGACGTTGGAAGTGCAGATCAATGGTCCAGGTTCGGGGCGTGAGTCGGCATTGCGCGCTTTGCAGTCGGTGGGATTCGATATCACGGTGATCCGGGATGTGACACCGTTGCCGCACAATGGCTGCCGTCCGAAGAAAGCGCGTCGCGGTTAATTGTGCACCCGTCGTCCGAGCAAACAGGAAAAAAGGCAAGTACCCATGGCTGACCCTAATCAAATTCAATTGGTGACTAAGAGCTGGAAAGACTTCAAGAAGCCAAGCAAACTGAATCTTTCACACAGCACGCGCGGTGTGCGGCAGGCAACTATCGTTGCCGAGCCGCTTGAGCGGGGCTTTGGGCTGACGCTCGGCAATGCCTTGCGTCGGGTGCTGTTGTCCTCGATTCATGGCGCGGCGGTGCGTGCGATTACCATCGATGGTGCGGTGCATGAGTTTACGGTGCTGAATGGTGTGCGCGAAGATGTGACCGAGATCGTGTTGAACGTGAAGAAGCTTGCGTTGAAGCTCTTGAATGAAGGCCCTCGTCGGATTCGTTTGCAGGCCGGTGGCCCGTGTACGGTGACGGCCGGGATGATCGAAACTGGAGGCCATGTCGAGATTATGAACCCTGATCTGGTGCTGTGTACGCTGGATAAGGGCGGCAAGATCAACATGGAACTTGAAGTGGTTTACGGCCGTGGTTACACCTCGGAAGACGCGAATCGTCAAGAGATTAGCCCTGGTGCGATTGCGATTGATTCGGTGTTTAGTCCGATCAAGCGCGTGGTGTACAAAGTAACTGATACCCGGGTGGGGAATATCACTGACTATGATAAATTGATCTTAGACGTTGAAACCAATGGTGCGATTGATGCTGAGGATTCTGTGGCGTTGGCCGCAGGGATTTTACGCGATCAATTGCAGATCTTTGTGAATTTCCAAGAAGAAGAGAAGCAGGACGACGTGGTCGATAGCAACGCGCGTTTGATGAGGCGTTTGGTGAAGAAAGTCGACGAGTTGGAGCTTTCGGTACGTTCGGCGAATTGCCTGAAAAACGACAACATTGTCTATATTGGCGACTTGGTGAAGATGACCGAGCAAGATATGCTGAAGACGCCGAACTTTGGTCGCAAGTCTTTGAACGAGATCAAGGATGTGTTGCAGGAGTTCAACTTGCATCTGGGCATGGAGATCGAGGAATGGCCGCCTGAGAACATTGAGGCCTTGAGTGCTTCTCTTGAAGACACTTTCTAGGTCCTGTGGTTTTCTAATTAGGAACAGAGAAGATACTTTTAGAGGCGTACAACAATGAGACATGCTAACCGTCGTGGTCGTTTGAACCGCACTGCCTCACACCGCAAGGCGTTGTTTTCCAACATGGCGAATGCGCTGATCAGGCGTGAGCAAATCTCCACAACTTTGCCGAAAGCCAAGGCTTTGCAGCCAGTGGTGGAAAAGTTGATTACGCGTGCCAAGTCGGCGACGTTGGCAGATCGTCGGATTTTGGTTGCCAAGCTCGGTGATCGTGATATGGCGACGAAACTGATTAATGTTCTTGCCCTGCGCTATGCGGATCGTTCGGGTGGCTACAGTCGGGTGTTGAAGGCGGGTTACCGTTATGGCGATAATGCACCTATGGCGGTAATCGAGTTTTGTTGAGTGCGACGAAGTCGCATAAATTGTGGGGTAAGTAGACATCATTTCAATTTTTTCAATGGCCTAATCGGTTCGTTTTCAACGTCGTAATCAAGAAGCGGCATTTCCTCGACAATCCGCTCAGGGAAGAGAATAGTGTTGGTCGCGGGGAAGTATAGGCCGATGATTGTATAGCGGGAACAGTCATCTATGGCTGCATAGTGATAGGGTCCCGGTGCAATCTCGCGGACTGCACCCGGTCACCAGGAAATTGTAGTATTTCGGGTATTTTCTCTTCCGCACGCGATTTTCCAGTTCACCTAAATCATTTCGGTGAAGGACTTTCTGTGCCGTCGGTGTGGATAACAGGACCTCTATGTAAGTGCAACATTTCATTAGCAGTGCGCTTACATCCAGGCTTGCGTTCCTTCCGTAGCGCAATGCTCAATATCCATGGTGACTTTGGTGTTCGGTGAGGTGCGAGGCTCTTCTCTTCTAACCCGTCAATGTCATCCAATTTGTAGCGCTTTAGCCATTTGCGTCATGTTAGCTTACCAATGCCGCATCGGCAGCATACAAAACCCGCATTACCAATCTTTAGATAAAGCTTCATCCAGTCTGGTCTGGCACGTGTTTTTTCTTTCACAAAAGCAAGCTAACATTTGAAACAATGTGTGTTAAATCCACACATAAGTGCTTGTTATGGTTTACGGGCAGGCCTAGTAGGTGGCGTGCGCGATAGAGATAAGTAGAACACCGATCCCTATAGTGCTGGACATTTCCCGTACTTCGGGCTACAAAGCTACGGTAGTTCAGTCGTGGCTTTTGCATTTCTGGGTTTGAATGAGGTAATGCGTTGAGGTTTTTGTATTCGGTGCTTGTTGCTGTGTTGGGGGGACTGGTGCTGGTGGCTTGTGAGACTGAGGGGCGCATTACAGATTTCCTCCCGACTCAATTGTTTCGTGATTACGATTCGCGAAGTGCGTATCCCAATATTAATGATGTACCGGAGCAGCCTGACCCGCGGCTTGAGGCCTTGGTGCAGTTCGATCCGCAGATCGGGCAGTGGCGGGACGAGCTAGAGCGCAATCGGCAAGCCCTTGGGCAACGCGAACTGCCTAAGAAGAGAATTCATGATGACCCGGACTGGCCCGTCGATGGTCCCCTCTAAATCTCCACTACGTTTAGGCCTTCTTGGTCTGGGCACGGTGGGGCAAGCCGTGCTTGCGTTGATTGAGCAGCACGGTGCAATCTATGCTGCACGCACTGGGCGCTCCTTAGAGGTTACGGCGGTTTCAGCCCGTAATCGTCATCGCGCGCGAAGAGTCGATATCTCGGTGTATCGTTGGTATGATGATGCCAGTGCCTTGGCGATGGCAGAGGATGTTGATGTCGTGATCGAGGTTGCAGGTGGGGTTGATGCGGCCTACGCGGTTGCCGAGGCTGCGTTGAGCGCGGGCAAGCATTGGGTGACAGCGAACAAGGCGTTGCTTGCCGAACATGGGCAGGCATTGATTGCGCTTGCGCATGAAAATCATGCGATGATCGGTTTCGAAGCGGCGGTTTGCGGTGCGATTCCGGTGGTTAAAACTCTGCGTGAGGGCTTGGCGGCAAACCTCGTCGATGATGTGCAGGGCATTTTTAATGGCACGTGTAACTATATTTTCACGCAGATGGCGAATGGTATGGGCTTTGAAGCCGCGCTTGCTGATGCAACGGCTAAAGGCTATGCCGAGGCTGATCCGGCGCTGGATATTGGCGGGGTCGATGCGGCGCATAAAACCGCGTTGATGGCGGCTCTGGTCAGTGATGGTACGGTAGACTTTACGGCGGTGAGTGTCGAGGGCATCACTGGCGTTCCAGATGGGATTTCGGCACAGTTGGCTCAGCACGGCTATGTGCTGAAGTTGCTTGGGCAATGCCGCCTACTGGCGCACGGCTGGGCAGTGTGGGTTTACCCGGCAGCAGTGCCGCAATCGCACCCATTGGCGCGTATCGACGGGGTGGTGAATGCCGTTGCCTATCACGGCAATGCGGCAGATTTTGGTATGCTGCAAGGTCTTGGTGCGGGTGGTGCCGCCACCGCGTCTGCGGTATTGTCGGATGTGCTGGATATTGCTGCTGGACGCGGTGTGATTGCAGGTGGTTTGCCGAATGGGTCCGAAACCACCGTGGTGCCAGTTTCGGAACGGGTTGGTGCCTATTGGGTTGCGGTGTCCGATGGTGGGGCGAGTCTTACAGCAGTGTTGCAGAATATCTCGGCGGGGTTGACGAACCTTGGAACGGCGTTGCTAGTGTCAGAGGTGCGCGAGGCAGATTTGCGTGATGCACTGAATGCGCAACAGTATGCGGGGGCTTGGATACGGGTGGAAGGAGTATAGTCATGGTCAACACGATCAGCGAGACGATATGGATGGCGCACGAGGCAACTCGTGCAGCGGCGGTGGCGAGTTACGATTGGATCGGGCGCGGACAGCAGAAGAAGGCCGATGCGGCGGCGGTGGATGCTATGCGCGCGAGCTTGAATGCTGCTGATATTGCGGGGCGTGTGGTGATTGGCGAGGGTGAGCGCGACGAAGCCCCAATGCTGTATATCGGCGAGGATGTTGGACAGGGAACGTTCGGAGTGGATATCGCCCTAGATCCGTTGGAAGGCACGGCCTTGTGTGCTGAGGCGCGAACGGGATCGATGGCTGTGCTGGCCTTTGCCGAGCGCGGTGGTTTGCTGCACGCGCCCGATGTGTATATGGAAAAAATCGCTGCTCCAGCGGGTTACGACGGCGTGGTGGAATTGGATTTTTCGGTGCATGAAAACATTGCGCGCCTTGCTGAGGCGATGGATAAGCGGATTGGCGAGTTGAGCGTGTGTGTTCTAAAACGCGAGCGACATCAGGCGATTATTGAAGCGGTCTATGATTGTGGGGCGCGATTGGTGCTGATCGACGATGGTGATATTGCGGCTTCGGTACAGGTGGCAACTAAGGCCGGGATTGATTTGTATCTCGGCAATGGTGGCGCGCCGGAAGGGGTGTTGAGCGCGGCAGCGTGCAAGTGTCTTGGTGGAGTCTTTCAGGGGCGTTTACTATTCCGCAACGACACTGAGCGCGAACGTGCTGCCAAGTGGGGGGTGACAGATTTGGCGCGGAAGTATCAGCGCGATGAACTCGTGCCGGGCAATGTGGTGTTTGCAGCAACTGGGGTTACGGATGGACCTTTAGTTGGTGGTGTACAGCACACGGCTGAGGGGGCGATGACGCAAACCCTGCTGCTGGATTCACAAGCACAGCGCTGTTTGTTGCTGGAAGAAGTGCGGGCATAGGCGGCGAGTGTCTTTGGAATTATCGGTTTGTGGGCGGCGTTGGCAGTATTCTGGCGCAGTGAAAGAGGGCGAGGCTGCGATCTTTGCCGAGAAGTTATTGCAGCAACGCGGTGTCGCTGGAGCGGATATTGAACGCTTTCTGAACCCGACTTTGAAAGACTTGATGCCCGATCCGGGCTTGATTCCGGATATTGTGTGTGCGGCGGATCGTCTGATGCAGGCGATTGTCGGTGCTGAGGACATTACTTTTCTGGCAGATTTTGATGTTGACGGGGCTTCTTCGGCAGCATTGCTGTTTCAGTACTGCACATTTTTTGGTTTGCGTCCTCTGGTCGAAGTGCCGGAGCGTTTGATTGAGGGTTTTGGGCCCAATCGACGAATTCTGGATGCTGTCGCGTCGCGAGGCGGAGGTTTGATGCTGTGTCTGGATTGTGGCACGGCGGCGGTGGATCTGTTTGATGAATACGCCGAGCGACTGCATGTGATTATCGTTGATCACCACCAGCCCGGGGCGGTTTTGCCCCCGGTTTATGCTATCGTTAATCCGATGTGCAGTAAGCAGGGACGGCAGGCCTTTGGCGATTTAGCGGCGGTAGGGGTGGTGTTTATGCTCCTAGTCGTTACCAATCAACACCTGAAAGCGGCGGGGCATGCGGTGCCGAATTTGAAAGGCTTGTTGGATTTGGTGTTATTAGGCACGGTGTGCGATATGGTGCCGATGCGGGGATTGAATCGCGCTTTCGTGCATCGCGGGCTCGAGTGTCTGAACACAGCACCTCGAGTTGGTGTTGCGGCACTCATGCAGGTCTCTGGAGTCAAACCTATGCTCGCTCGGCCAGAGGATATTTCGTTCAGTAT
>JABSOH010000052.1 GCA_013216065.1 Alphaproteobacteria bacterium | reverse complement strand
TTACTCAAATCTACCTTCAAACCCAACACCAAACCTGACATCAGCCGCTTTAAGGGGCTTGGGGAGATGCCGCCGCTACAATTGCGCGAAACCACCATGGCACCTGCCAAACGGCAATTGATACAATTGACCTTGCCCGAAGCCGCGCACAGTGATACGGCAAAAATCGTCGATATTTTGATGGGCAGAAAACCGGAACTGCGCCTGAACTTCATCCAAGAGCACGCCCATATCTTTAATACCGCCGAGTTAGACATTTAACCATGGGACACCATCACTGCCACCACGGTGATCTTGACGATTGTCGCATGATCTTACAATTGCGGTCAATGTCGCACTCAATGTTGCACAAGTTCTCAGTAGGATTTTTCGGGCAGCCTAGCACTCATCGCCGATGCATTGCACAATTTCTCTGGTGCCTTAGGCTTGGTTGCGGTCATCATCGGCAGCATCGTGATTCTGTTGTTCGAATGGCACTGGATCGGTCCGGTGATCACCCTCACAATTTCGGGGTACATGTTCTGGCACCTCTATAACAGCCTTGGCAAGGTGTTGCGTATCCTCATGCCAGACAAACTCGCCAGGGAAATCACTACCGATCAAGTCATGAGCCTAGTGATTGCGAGTTGGCACGATTCCCGACGGTGAGTATGCCACCGCCACTGATGATGGCCTTGTCGATTATTAAATTTGATATATTGAGGATTATTTTCAAGAAATTGTTGAAACCTGATGATTTGAGGAATTCGCGTGTATTTTGTTGTATTTTATATCCCTTTCACAAAGGGCTGACGAATTCTGGCTGTCATTCTTCATATGGCGATGGGTATTTACTCCTGAGACTATAAGCCGCTTGAAATTGTGACAAATTACCCTGTCAGCCACTTGGCACTGCACCTGCGCGAACCCGCAGTCCTGATCACGGTTTTTAGATTTCATGTTCCTCATTCCTGATCATTACAACCTGTGCTACGGATCGTCCTGTCGAGCCTTCTTCACACAATGGCCCTTGCCAAGATAGTCCGCGTTATGGTCAGGGCAGATATATCTCAGGCCATCAGAAACATCCGCCGGAGTGGCTGCAAAATCTTGTCGATCAGACCCGATTGCATACCAACACTGACGCGTATCTTATAGCCGTGCCAATGTTTATCCTTGCCCTTACGACCAAAGCACGCCTGTTTGTCTGTGGCCACTTTCCAGCCGTGCTGTTGTTAAATGGATACTTCCAAGAACTGATTTTTGTATGTGTGGTTTGTGTGTTGTTTTGCGAGCAAATTTTAAGGATTATTTTTGTTGAATTTGTCGCTATTTTTGAGGATTTTGCCTCAATCTAGAGGCATTCTGGAACGAGTAGACGGATTCATCCGGTAAGCGCTCGTCGCTCAAAAAAGACCAGACGCTTCATGTTGTAAGCGACGTTCGCCAGAGTGATCCTGGCTTCAGCGCGTTTGATGCCGATGGTGCGAATGGAGAGAGCCATGCACCGCTTCTGTTCGGCAAAGACATGGCGAGAACGGATACGCGATCTGCAGGCGTTGCCGCGTGCGATGTGGGACGGCATGTCTTTGCCTCGGGGTTTCCTGCGATGGAGACAGGAAATCAGTCCTTAAGGAATGTTTCGTTGGCCCCCGAGCGATAGGCACTATCTGCCCAAACTTCTGATCCCGTGTCATGTTTGCTGATGACCTTCAGGAGCCATCATGGCAACAGCATCCGTGACAGCACGGGCACGAATAAAACCTTAACGACGGTCAATGGCGATGTGGCTCTTATAACCAGACAACAGAATGGCCATATCCTGACCGCCACCCTGACGGAACTGCACCGTCCAGCGGACGTCAACATCCTTCCGGGCGGCCTTGCCCGGTGCGTCAGGCCAGATATCTTCGGCTTTATTCCCACGCTTCACAGCCTGCTTTTTCTCCTCACGCAACCGTTGCCGCGGAGCAGCAATCCAGCTTGCATTGACAATCTGACCACCGCAAGAAGAATATCCTGCCTAGGCCAATTGGAGATCAAAAGTCTTGAAGAGAGAAGACCGTTCTTCGTCAAGTGCTCCCGAAACAACCAGATCATCCTGGTATCTGACCGCCAGAACCAGGGCCCGGAAAACGCATGAAGGAGAGACGGTCATTGATCGGAAACTCCGTGCGATCATCGCTCGGATTATTTTGATTTTGAATGACTAATATCTTGGACATCAGCACGGGAGAGGGCGACCACCTTTCAAACCATCACTATAATCCCGGTGACACTTCCGGATCGACACGGAAAATCTCAAAATCGACAGCCTGCACCCAGTTGATCGCCGATATCGCTCAAACGCTGAAGACGATCTTCAAGGTCAAATAAACCTGACGCAAAGACCATGGCAAAAAACCTTTCCATACACAAAGAGTTCAGGAAAATACAAAAAACTACGCCCGGTGAATCATCTTTCAACAAAATTTGATAGGTAAATAGAAGTATCCACTTTCATGATAAATGAACCATATAATGATTTGGAAAACATATAGAACAGAAAATCAAGTATTGTGAAATGGGTTGATTGTTCATCTCTCTTCATGCAAAAAATACAATAACGTCACCGTTGGCCTTTTATGCTTGCGAACCGACAAAAATTTACGGCGGAAATATGATGGATAAATCATCCGTATAATATAATCAATTTACAATGGTTATCTATATATCCTTAAATTAAGTCTGTGACTGGCACGGGGAGGAACTCCAATGCAGAAACAGCAACGAAGCCAGCAATAAGATAAAGGCAAAGCCAAAGTTCTCGGGCAAAGCCTCGGCAAAGAACACGACTCCGGCCGCGATGCCCATCAATAGAGCCACGAAAGCACCGAACGAGACGTACACTGCCCCGGCACGCTTGACAACGTAGAAGAACATTATCGAGGACAGCAACGCCAAGGCCGTCAAGCTGAGGACATGTAGCGGCATCGTAATGGCCACCGTAGTAACTTGCTCTGGTGTGACTCCAAAGAGCACCGCGCAGACAAGAACATAACCCAAGGCCAGCATCGAATTCCCAGCCGCCACCTGCAACAGCCCTAAATTCTTTGGCCAGCAATATTCGATATAACAATCCACTGCACCATAGGAGAGCGGCATCAACAGCGCGATCAGATACCAGATGCTCCAGCCCTGTCCTGCTGCAAAGGGATTGCCGAGCAGCAACAGCAACGCCGCCAAGCCCAACACCACCCCGATCAAGTGTCCAAAACGCACCGGTTCTAGGCGCAACAGCCAAGCGAGCAGCAACGTCACCACTGGCACCAAGGTCCCAACGAACAAAAACACTGCCACTGGAATATGCGGCATCACACCCAGTTCAACGACAACGGGCAGCAGATACCCCGCACTAGAAGTGACCACAAAGAACATCCCGGTTCCGCGAAAACTGGGCAAAGTGCGGTGATAAATCAGCAATGTTGCCAGCAGCGCAACGGTGGTACCACACAAATACAGTACCAACACCGCCAAAATTGCACTAAAACTTTCTGCCCCGATCAGTTTACTGAAGGCAACATGTGCCGTCCATACACACCCAAGAAACAGCAGGCTCAGCAGCTTGATCACCGCAAAGTCGCCCCAGTGGTGAGAATTTTAGCGCATGGCGACATTCCCGACCTCCTCGGTGCCGAAATAAATTCCAAATCTCCCGCGTTCGTGTTCACGGACATAACGCTCAAGAATCCCGCTCTCGAACGGATTAAAGCACGTAAAATCGATCTCCTGCATCGGCACCAGTTCAGCACCCGCAGGCAGAGACTCCGGCACGCCTGCCGCAAGGACATGGAAATACATCGAATTGCATTGATGTCGACTTTCCTGCTCAACCGCATACAACCAGCCAATCTCACCAGTGACCCCTAACCCATCAAGGCGCTGTTTAAGATCAGTCATGGCTTCGGCAGCACTATTCTTGGGAGTCGAAGATGGTACCGTCCAGCGCCCCGCGCCGTTCTGCAACAAAAGCTTACCCTGATACTCGACCACCGCCCCGGCACGAATCAGATTGTCGCTGGAAACCGCGTCCAGAGCTTGCTTTTCTAGGCGTTCGTTAAAGTAGCTGCCTCGTGCATAACCAAGACTTGGACGATCCGAGCCGAAAAAGTCCTGTACTGCACCGATCATCACCATGTGGTCTCCGGCAACAAAACGCCGCTCAAACTGGCAATCAAACCATGCCGTCGCCCCAGCGATGATCGGATTTTGAAGCGCACTCAATGTCTGATCCAGCCCGGCAAAGCGGTCTTCAATCGGAGAGGCGAAGTTGTTGGAAATCTCACGCTGACTGGCGGAAAGGATATTGACAGCAAAACCCGAAGCACGCTCAAAAACCTCATACAGATTGGCGTCGCGACCAAGACAAACCAGCACCAGAGGCGGCTCTAACGACAACGAGGTAAAGGAATTCGCGGTAAACCCGGCCGGAATCTTGATTTCAGGATCGGTCGTGGTCACCACCGTCACCCCGGTCATGAACATTCCAAGCGCGCGCCGAAAGGCTTTCTGATCACAAATTTTAGACATATCGCACAACTTCAACACTAAATGACTTTACGGACGCGCTGCACCACATCCCGCCAGCGCACGCCGTGAGGATAGACATTCAACTCGACTCCTGGCCATTCTGACGACAGTTGTCCACGGAAAGCACATCATATCGGGAAGGCCGTATTCTGCGCCGATAAAATACACCCGCCCAGCAAACCAACGATCCATCACGCCGTAAATCCGATTGGCTTCTTTACTGTAACGCTCGATCCCATGATGGACTTTTTCGTGCGCGAATTGCCGAAATTATAGTGCGCTTGCCCCAACATCGGCCCTTGCGAACCAGCCTGAAAAAACATCCACCGCAACGGCTTAATACGCTCAGCAGAGTCACTCGCCCAGAACTGCTGATGCTTCTTGGCAAGGTAGATCAGGATTGCGCCGGACTCAAAAACCGAAAAACCCGCATCAAGAAGAGCCGGAATTTTGTTGTTTGGGTCAATCTTGAGGAAACTCGGCGCAAATTGCTCGTTTTTCATGAGGTTGATTCACAATATCTCATAGGACAATCCCACTTCTTCAAGCAAAGTCACCGGATTTATACCATTGCCTGTGCGCGAGGTATGCGGAGTTAAAATCATAATATTCCCCAAAATATTCTAGGGTAATATAGAGACTATTTTGACGACCATACGCTATTCTTAAGGCTGGGCGCAATCTTCTTTGCGATACCCAGAACATGTGCGAACAAAGCCATACGCACCGGAACGCCAGAATCTGACTGCCGAAAAATCGCGAGGCGTGGATCAGCTTTGGTGTCCTCGGCAAGATCCTGCGCCCCCAGCCGCGAATCCCGCGGTAACGGGTGCATGACGACGCAGTGGGGCAGACAATACGCATTGAGTTTGGCTTTCGTGATACGAAAATCTCCACTACCAGCAAGATTCAACACATCCTCGCCCGCGCGTTCAGCCTGAATCCGAGTCGCGTACAGCAAATCACAACCCGCAATCCCCGTACACAGATCGGCGCAAATTTCGATACGATGTCCGGCCTTGGCAGCAAGATCGAGATACACCTGCGGACAGGTGAGGTGTGGCGGCGACACACAGACGATGGTCAAGTTTTGATGTAGCGAAAGCAATTTGATCAGCGAATGGATGGTGCGGCCGTATTTCAAATCCCCAACTAGCGCGACTCGTGAACCGTTAATCTCACGCCCAAGACACTGGAATTCCGAACGGATCGTGTATAGATCGAGCAAAGCTTGTGTGGGATGCTCGCCCGCACCATTGCCACCGTTGATCACGGGTACTAGCGAGGCCTGAGCACTTTCAACAATCGCATTCTCGTCCTCGTGCCGGATCACCATCACGTCGGCATAACCACTGATGACCCGCGCGGTATCAGCTATTGACGCTCCCTTCATGATCGAAGAGAATACTACCCCAGTGGTGTGCGATACTGCGCCGCCCAAACGCATAAAGGCAGCGTCGAAGCTTAGCCGAGTGCGTGTGCTTGGCTCAAAAAACAGGCTCGCCAGCACTGCGCCTTCAAGAATTCGTATGAGTTGACGACCCTTGGCAACCGACACCAACAGATCAGCGGTATCATACAATGCATCCAGCGTCTCCAGATCGAACTGATCCGAAGAGAGAATATGCTGACCCGTCAAATCCATGGCGATTCCTTCCGATATGCGCACCAATCTTGCTGCGAAGCTTTAGTCACGAGGTTTCCTTGATTGCGCCAGCATGACACACAAACGCCGTTGCCAGCAGATCCCAACTAATCGGCAGCAGAAAATAGCTCGTGCAGCCATTTCCCGAAGGCTACTTTGGCCGAAATCATCGTGAACAGCAGCAGACACAACCCACACCGTACACCATAAGCCGAGACCACATACCTTAACTTTTAGTGACACCAACTTCAGGAATTCGAATTCAATGCTTCCAACGCACCTTGCAAAATAAAGCTTGCTGCCAATTTATCAATCGCCTTGCTGCGCTTTTTGCGCGAAAGGTCACCCTCCTCAATCATTGCCCTGCTCATTGCCACTGAGGACATGCGCTCGTCCCACAGCGCTACCACCACCTCGGGCATACGCTTTTTGATGTCGCGCGCTAGCTGCCGTGCAGCCTGCGCGCGGGGACTTTCGACACCGTCCATGTGCAACGGCAGCCCGATTATAATCCCGCCAACGTTGCGCTCGGCAATCACCTGCGCGAGATATTTAAGGTCTTTGGCATATTTGCCTCGACTATACTGCGCCAAAGGCAAAGCCACGCGCAGGGCATCGTCAGAAATCGCAAGACCCCAGCGTTGCTTGCCGCTATCGAGTCCCAGTACACATTTCCCAGGTGCAAGCTCAGCGCGCAAGCGTTTCAGGCCTGCAATGCCAGTATCAGGATTCGTCTCTGGTTGGGGCATGGTCTTTACGCAGCAAGAGCGGATGAAATAAGGTGACAACGGACGGCGATTTGTTTTAGAATCTGCCTCGTGAAACAAACAGTATTGATAAAGGCATACCATGTCCATGGACAAAGAGGCGATACAGAAACTCGGGCGGTTGTCACGGATTGCTCTTGGGGATCAGCAGGCCGAGCAAATCGCGGACGAATTGTCGAACATTCTGCGCTGGATCGCGCAGCTTAAAGAGGTCGATGTCGAAGGTGTTGCACCGATGACTTCGGTTCTAGAAGCTCATGCCCACCCGCGCGCTGATATCGTGAACGACGGCTATGCTCCAAAGCGGGTTTTGGCGAACGCGCCGCAAGAGATAAGGGGCTACTACATCGTGCCCAAAGTAATCGAACAGGACACGACATGAAAACTTTTTCTCTTGCCAACGCCCGCGACCTGCTGGTGAACAAAGAGATCAGCGCACTTGAACTGATCGAAGCCACACTAGAACGCTGTTCGCGCTTTGCGCATTTGAACGCTCTGATTACGCCAACACCGGAGCAGGCACTTGCGGCCGCTAAAGTCAGTGATGCCCGTCGCGCCAAAGGCAAAGCCGGGCTGATGGAAGGCTTGCCGATTGCGATTAAGGACATGTTTTGCACCGAAGGCATACGCACCACGGCAGGCAGTAAGATGTTAGAAAATTTTGTTCCAACCTACGAATCTACCGTGACCACCAAACTCAAGATTGCGGGCAGTATCTCGGTAGGCAAGGCCAATCAAGACGAATTCGCTATGGGTTCGGCAAACAACACCAGCTATTATGGCAATTGCATCAACCCGTGGACGTCAAGCACGCGCTCCGAAGCGCAATTGGTACCAGGCGGCTCATCGGGTGGCTCAGCGGTGGCAGTGGCGGCGGGCATGGCTCTTGGTGCCACGGGGACAGATACAGGCGGCTCGATCCGCCAACCAGCAAGCTTCTGCGGCATCACGGGCTTGAAGCCGACCTATGGCCGCTGTTCACGCTGGGGCATTATCGCCTTTGCAAGTTCGTTGGATCAAGCAGGGCCAATGACGCAGGATGTGTGCTCAGCCGCACTGATGTTGCAGGCCATGGCGGGGTATGATGCCAAGGATTCGACATCGATTGACATCGACGTGCCGAATTACGCTGCCGCGCTTAATCAGTCATTCAAAGGTCTGCGTATCGGGATTGCCGAACAGTACCAGCCCAACACCCTGCCCGACGACATTCGCGCTCTGCACCAGCAAGGACAGGACTGGTTAAAGGCTGCGGGTGCTGAGATCGTGCCGATCAGCATGCCATACACTGATTATGCTCTACCGACCTACTATATTGTTGGTTTAGCAGAATGCTCAAGCAATCTATCGCGCTATGACGGTGTACGGTATGGTTATCGCACACCGGATGCC
Source organism: Alphaproteobacteria bacterium (assembly GCA_013216065.1). Taxonomy (GTDB): domain Bacteria; phylum Pseudomonadota; class Alphaproteobacteria; order JABSOH01; family JABSOH01; genus JABSOH01. Next base: position 2,861 of record JABSOH010000052.1, on the reverse strand, counting down.
AGCAGTCTCGATGACATGTACATGCGCACCCGCGCCGAAGGCTTTGGTAGCGAGGTGCGCCGCCGGGTTTTGCTTGGAACCTACGTGCTTTCGGCCGGGTACTATGATGCCTATTATCTCCGAGCGCAAAAAGTGCGCACACTGATCGCGCAGGACTTTCACCACGCATTCCGGAAATGTGACCTGATCCTGACCTCGACCACGCCAAGCGCGGCCTTTGCCCATGGCGAAAAAATGGACGATCCCATCAGCATGTACCTAAACGATGTCTTCACCGTTCCGGCCTCACTATCAGGTCTACCCGCAATTTCCATCCCAGCAGGATTATCGGCGGATCACCTGCCGCTTGGCTTGCAATTGATTGGCAAACCCTTCGACGAGGCCACCGTACTGCGGGGCGGTAAAGTACTTGAGGACGCCGCCAAATTCACGTATCTCAGCGAGAACGACCATGAGTAAAATTACCGATATCGACCTCGGCGGCTGGGAGATGGTCATTGGGCTTGAAGTGCATGCGCAAGTCTCCAGCGCTTCGAAGCTATTCTCTGGTGCCTCGGCCGCCTTTGGCGGAAAACCGAACAATCATGTGAGTATCGTCGATGCTGCCATGCCTGGGATGCTGCCGATTCTTAACGAGGCCGCCTTGCGCTGCGCCGTGCAAACCGGGCTTGCGTTGAAAGCCAAGATTAATACCTATTCGGTGTTCGCACGCAAAAACTATTTCTACGCCGACCTACCCCAAGGTTACCAAATCTCGCAGTACGAGTTTCCTATTGTCGGTGAAGGCACGATTGAGATCACCCTTGATGATGGCAGCACCCGCACCATCGGGATCGAGCGCCTGCATCTTGAACAGGATGCCGGCAAATCGATGCACGACCAGCACCCGCAATATTCCTTCATCGACCTCAATCGCTCTGGTGTGCCGTTGATGGAGATCGTCAGCAAACCCGATGTCCGCTCAGCATTTGAGGCCACGGCCTACGTGCGCAAACTCGCGAACATCCTCGACTATATCGGGGCGTGCGATGTCAATATGTCGCAAGGCTCGCTGCGTACCGATATCAACCTGTCGTTGCGCCGCCCAGGGGCAGAATTTGGCACGCGCACCGAAACCAAGAACCTGAATTCCTTAAAAGCAATTCGTCAAGCTATCGAAGTCGAAGCTTGGCGGCAAAAAGTGGTGTTGGAATCTGGAGGCACCATCGATCAGGAAACCCGCCTGTTTGATCCGGTGAAATTCGAAACCCGTTCCTTACGCTCGAAAGAGGATGCGCACGATTATCGCTACTTCCCCGATCCCGATCTGTTACCCGTGGTCATTTCCGAGGACTGGATTGCCAAAATTCAATCAAGCTTGCCTGAATTACCGGATCAAAAAATCGCACGTTTTCAACAAGAGTTCGGCCTCTCGGCCTACGACGCTGACGTGCTAGTGGCGGATCAAGCCGCCGCAAACTTCTTCGAGGTCGTTTGTGCTAGCACAACCCCTAAAATCGCAGCCAACTGGGTGATCGTCGAACTGTTCGGCCGCTTAAACAAAACTGATCTGAGCATCAGTGACTCTCCGGTTTCAGCGCAAGGACTTGCCGAATTGCTCGCACTGCTCGAAAAAGATACTATCTCGGGACGCACCGCCAAGGACGTACTGGATACCATGTTCAGCACTGGAAAATCCGCCACAGAAATCGTCAAAAAACAAGGCTTAGAACAGGTTTCAGACACCAGCGCAATTGGAGCAATTATTGATGAAGTTATCGCGAGCAACCCTGGTCAGGTGCAACAATTCCGCGACGGCAACGAACGCTTGCTGGGTTGGTTTGTCGGTCAAGTCATGAGGCAAAGCGGCGGAAAAGCCAACCCCAGCATAGTTAACCAGTTGCTGAAGCAAAATCTCTGATTTCTAGACAGTGTCCAGACCGCCACCGGCGAGGCGCATCAAACGCACCTTTTGATCTTAGTGGTGTTGAATATTTTCCTTACTCTCCTATCGACATTACCATGTGTCGTAGTTGCTCGGCGGCATCGCCTTTCACCGCATCCTGACCTAAGATATCCCACCATCGGATTTTTAACATCAGCGCCGGACTGGCTTTGATCAGTTGCACGGTCTACGTGCTACTTAGCGAGCTTGAAGACCACGCTTGGATAACCCTGGATGCCGCCTGAGATATCTCGGCGACGGTAGTCGGACGCCCAACACACAGACGAATATTCGCAGCCCGAGCGCCCGCGTCATGCCCGAGTGCGCGTAAAACATGACTACCCTTGCCACTGCTACTGCTGCACGCCGAGGCCGAAGACACCGCAAGATCGCCCAAGGCCACCATAAATTCTTCCTGTGCGACATTCGGAAAATGCAGGTTCAAGTTATCGTACACCCGACGTGTAGTACTGCCGTTCACGGCGTAATGTACCCCAGCAGCAGCAAGATGTTGCCTGAACTGCACTGTCAACTCCTCTCCGCGCGCCTGATCGCCTAGCCAACACTGATCGGCTATCTCGGTGGCTTTGGCCAGCCCCGCGCACAGCATCGGGGCGAGCGTACCCGAGCGGATCCCGCGTTCCTGACCACCTCCATTGAGCAGAGGTTTCAACTGCAATCCGCGTCGAACATACAGCACGCCTATACCCTTCGGGCCATAAATTTTATGCCCCGACAACGACAGCAAATCAACACCAAGCTCAGCCACCCGCACTGTCATCCGCCCCATCGCCTGCGCAGCGTCACAATGCAGCAATACCCCGGCAGCACGGCAAATTTCGGCAATCTGTGCGATCGGTTGAATCACGCCAATTTCGTTGTTCACCAGCATCACCGACACCAGCACGGTATCAGGACGTATCGCCGTACGCACCGC
>JABSOH010000051.1:3289-11434 GCA_013216065.1 Alphaproteobacteria bacterium | reverse complement strand
AGGGTTTGATTGACGGCATAGTTCAGAATGTCGCTGAAGGCTGTGGTTTTGAATCGTCGGATATCTTCGCGCACTCGATCGTAAATCACCACGGTGTCGTTGATAGAATAGCCCGCGATGGTCAACAGAACTGCCACACTGCTTAAGTTGAATTCGATTCCGGTCAGGCTGTAGAAACCGAGGGTCAAGATAATGTCGTGGCTGAGGGCGAGTATGGCACCGATGCTGAACTGCCACTCGAATCGGAACCAAATGTATACCATCAACAATAACAGAGACAGGCCGATGGCTTCGAGAGCCTGTATCTGCAATTCAGCCCCGATGCTAGGGCCGACCATTTCGGTGCGGCGAAAGTCTTTGACCTTTTCTTGCAGCACCGTCTTGACCATGCCAATCGCGTCTTGTGCCGATGTCATAGTGCTTTCGTGCGGCACGAAACGCAGCAGCAGAATCTCTGGCGCGCCGAATTCTTGCAGGGTCACGTCGCCAATCGGTAGCGCATTCAATTCGGCCCGCAAATCCGCCAGTGGCGCAGCTTGGTTCAACTCGACTTCGATCAAGACTCCGCCCGCGAAATCGATCCCAAGGTTCAAATTGCGCACTATTAACAGCCCGACACTCGCCAGCACCAGCACTAGCGAGGACGCGATGGCGACTCTGCGCAGGCCAAGAAAATCGATTTTGGGTTCGGCGGGAATCAGTTTGAGCAAGCGCATGGGTTGTAGTCTCCGCGTTTAGATGGTCATCTGTTTCGGGCGGACACGGTTGTGCCACAGCACCACCATGAGACGGGTGAGGAGTATCGCGGTGAACATCGAAGCGATAATGCCAAAGGTCAGCGTCACCGCAAAGCCGCGAATCGCACCGAGGCCAAAGACATACAGGCACACCGCCGCGATTAGGGTGGTGATGTTGGCATCGATGATGGTGACGAAAGCCTTATCAAAGCCGCTATTGATGGATGCAGGAGGTGACTTGCCGTTACGCAGTTCCTCGCGGACACGTTCGAAAATCAGCACATTGGCATCCACCGACATCCCGATGGTTAGGGCGATGCCAGCAAGGCCCGGTAAGGTCAAGGTGGCCTGTAGCACCGAAAGCATCGCCATCAGCAGCACGAGATTGACAGTGAGCGCGATAATGGCGAGCAGACCGAACAGGCCGTAGGTGGCGATCATCAAGGCGGCCACCAGCGCGAGACCCACTGAGGCTGCCCACTTACCACTGCTCAGCGAATCAGCTCCAAGGGTCGGGCCGACAGTGCGCTCTTCGATAATGGCAATCGGTGCGGGTAAAGCACCTGCGCGCAGTAACAGGGCAAGGTCTTGGGCTTGGGTGAGGCTAAACCCGCCGCGAATGATGCCGGAACCGCCAAGAATCGGTTCGTCGATGTTCGGCGCGCTGATCACGGTGTTATCGAGGATGATCGCGAGGCGTTCGTTGACATTATTCGCCGTGACGTGCCCAAAACGCTGCCCACCATTTTGATTGAAGCGAAAACTGACCACAGGCAAGTTATCTTGGAAGGTGGCTTGCGAATCTTCCAGATGCTCTCCGCTGACAATGACGCGACGTTCAATCGCGATCAAAGTGCCGTCGTCCGCCATTGGCAATGCGAGCGATCCGGGAAAAGCGCGCTTGCCCTGCAGTCCACGCGGATCGACGAGATGAAAATTCATCTGTGCCGTGCGCCCGAGCAGGTTTTTCAACCGCTCGGGGTCGTCGAGACCCGGCAATTGCACCAAAATCCGCAAGCGACCTTGCTGTTGAATGGTGGGTTCGTTAGTGCCAGTTTCATCGACCCGGCGGCGGATCACCTCAATGGTTTGTTCGACGATTTGGTGCAATTCCGCCTCCCAATGCGGTTCGGAGAAGCCAAGTGTAAAATTCATTCCATCGCGGTTCACCACGACTTCGGCAATTTCGCGCTGCAACAGGCGTTCGGATTCTTCTGCATTATGGTCGTCGCGTAGGGTGAAACGGACATTCGCAGCACTGTACTGCAACCCGCGATAGCCAAGCTTTTCGGCACGCAACGCCGTACGTACTTGACCCTCAAGGGTCTCCATCCGGCTTTCGCGTACCGCGTCCTCATCGACCTCGAGCAACAGCGATGAACCTCCTTGCAAATCTAGCCCGAGCCGCAACTGCATCTGCTGGATACTCGCGGGCAGGAAATGTAGGGATTGACGATCAAAGGTGTTCGGTATCATCACCAATAGAGCGCCCAGCAGCACCACGGCTACCAGAATCACACGAAAAAGCGAGACCTTGAGCATTGGGGAACGCGTCGCAACACTTTAGGTGTTGTTGTTCCTGTCATTGTCGCCTTTATCGTCGCTGCCTTCAGATTTCTTCGGCTCGTCTTTTTTCGGCTCTAGCTTTGCAGTCCGCGGTGGGCTAGCTGGTTGCGCCGCCTTGTTGCCGCCAAGAAATTTGCCCAATAAGCTACTCTCCTGCGCCTGTGCTGCGCTTTGAGGTTGTGGCTCGGTCTTCAACAGAACGTCGGTTAGGGTCTTTGCTAAGACCTCAACCTGCACGTCTTTAGCAATCTCGACCTGAATTCGACCCTCGTCACCCACCCGGCGTATCGTGCCATAAATACCACCGCCAGTAATTACTTTGTCTCCACGCTTTACAGCATTCAACTTAGCCTGATGTCGCTTGTGCTTCTTCTGTTGTGGGCGGATCAGCAGAAAATACATAATGCCAAAGATTAAGATCATCGGCATTAACATGTTGAATATATCGCTGCCGCCAGTCGCGGCAGCATTTTGGGCATAGGCAGAATCAATCCACATTATAGGCTCTTTCACTTCAGGTTATCGCTTTGAGGAACTCGGACTCCTATAGGGGTTTCCATCCAAAGCGTCAATCGGGGTGCTCAAGATATCCGAGCTTTGATGTTGGTGTGGATGTTCTCAAGATAGGTCGGGTCATAGATTTTCAAGCCAAAACGATCACAGACATAAAATACATCCATGGCACGCTGTCCGACAGTATCGATTTTTGCTGCGTGAATGCTCACGCGGCTTTTGATCAGTGCGAGTGCGAGATCGAATAGCAGACCAGTTCGGTTATAGGTTTGCACCTCAATGACGGTGGCGCGGCGCGAGACCGTGTTGTCGAAGGTGACTTTCGAGGTGATGGTGCGCGCAAGGGAGGACTGTTCGGCGGGCTGTTGGTTATCGAAATTGATATAGCGGTGACGAATTGCTGTGCTCAGGCGTTTTTTGAGGCTCTCAAGGCGGCGGGTTTCGAGTAGTGCTTTGCCTTGATTGTGAAACCATACTGTCATCAACGAGCGATTTTCGCCGTAAGGGAAAGTCTTTAAAGTCACGATCGAGTACCCAGATTCGGTCAGCACGCCAACGGCGTGGGCGATGAGGCCGGTATAATCGCCTGTATAGAGTACCAAACGCACGATAGCGTCTTCGGGGTCGGGTAAGAGGGTGATACAACTTTCGCGCTTGGCAATGTTGCCAGTGCTCGCCATCATCTTAGCGTGTTCGATTTGCAGAGGTAGCGTTGTGCTGAGCAGATACTCTCCCGAGCAGTGCTGGATATGGTGCGCGAAGGCTCTTGTGGGCATATCGGGCAGTGCGGCGCGCAGGATGGAGATGGCGGTGGTTTTTTTCTCGTTGCGGTCTGTTGCCGAGGGAGTCAGTTTCATGAGTTCTTGAGCGCGCTCGTATAGCCGCGCGATCACGGTAGCCTTCCATGCTGTCCATGAGTTTGGTGCGACTCCGCGAATATCGGCCGCGGTTAGGCAATACAGCAGATCAAGGTGTCGTGCATCGGGGGTAGAGTTCAGCAAGGTTTCGGCAGTGCCAGCATCGAGGATATCGCGATGCAGCGCGAGATCGGACAACATGAGGTGATATCGTACCAACCAGACGATGGTTGCGGTTTGCTCGGGCGAAAAGCCAAATTGCGGGGCGAGTTTTTCAGCGCACACCGCGCCGCGTTCGGCATGACTGCCGCCGTGGCCCTTGGCAATGTCGTGCAGTAGGGCGCTAAAGAACAATTCTGCTGGGGCGGCGTTTTTCAGCAGCAGGGCATCGATCACGATGTGAGGTGATTCCTGGTTGGCCTCGGCCATGGTGTGGAGGTGGGCAAGTACGCGCAGAGTATGGTGATCCACCGTCCAGGCGTGGTACCCATCGAGTTGAGTTAAACCTTGAACATGTCTGAAGTCTGGCAGCATACGTCCAAGAATTCCCAACCGATTCAGCAGTCCGGCTATTTGTGTAAAAGTCTCGTGTGTGGTGGTCTCGCACAGGATACGCCGCAACAATGCCCGAGCGGGTTTGGCAGCAGGGTTGTCTGGCGTTATGGCTACAAACAATCGTTTTGCACGCATCAGCATTTCAAGAGTGCCGGCACTGGGACGGGCATGGAATTGTTTCAACAACAGCAGAAATTCTAAAACGTCTTCGGCACTCTGGAAGTTTTGGGTGCGTGCGAGGTGGTTCTCGTACCAAATATACGGCTGTGGCAGATGTGGCTGGCGGCGTGGCTTGGGGTCGGGTAGGATGCCGCGCGTGATGAGGCGAGTGGTGACGATGCTATCGAGCAATTCGACTTGGGCACGGGTTAAGAAAAACAGCTTCATCAGCCGTTCGATTGGGCGCAGGGTGCGGTGCTGGCGAAAGCCAAGACGTTCAGCAATGTGCATTTGATGATGCATCAAGAGGCGATTGTCTTTGCCGTCGAGTTCGAAATGTAAGGCGAGGCGAATCGTCGCCAATTGTCGATAGGCGCGTTTGAGCAGATTGTGCTGTGTTGGCTGCAACAACCCGGCCTGCGCCGGATCGGGCTTGCCGCATAATGCCTGACTGATCCAGCGAATGTGCTGCACGTCGCGCAGGCTACCGATGCCTTCTTTGAGGTTGGGTTCCAGCATGGAGCGATGGTCACCGTGTTGTTGGTGGCGGTGGAGTCTCTCGTCGTGTTTGGCGCGGACGAATCTTGTGCCGAAACGGTTTTGCGGCGGGTGAAAAAGTGTATCTCGTGTGCCGCTGAAATTGCTATAAAGCGCTGGGTCGCCGTAGAGCAGGCGGGTTTCGAGTAGGGCAGTGGCGTAAGTGTGATCGGTTTTGGCAAGAGCGAGCGCGCTTTTGGGACTCTGGATACTGTGTCCGACGGTCAGGCCGATATCCCACAACGGATACAGCAGTTTCTCCAGCGCGGGTTTGAGTGTTTCAGCGATATTGTCGTGACCTTCGGTAAGGATCAAAATGTCGATGTCCGAATGCGGGTACAACTCGCCGCGTCCATAGCCGCCAAGGGCGATCATGCTGACGCGCACATGATTGTGCTGGTTTTTGTGCAGCAGTTCTGCTGCAAGTTGCCCGATCAGCACGTCGATACGGTCACTGAGGGCTTTGCACAAGCTTAAGGCTTCGTGATGCTGCTCCTGCGCTTGCCGCATGCCATCAAGCCAGCCTTGGTGTATGGCCTTTAGCGCAATAGTGCGTTGGTTTGGTGCGGAGTGCGCCAAGGCCTCGCCAAGTTGTGCTACAATTTCCGATGGCACAACTCCGAGTGCATCGCGCACCTGAGTTCGAGTGGATGCTGGGATATGCGCAACGTGCTTGATTGCAATAGGCCCGGTCATGGCTTTAAGGTCTCGTGGCAAGAGTTTCGCGAGAATAGGGCGCGGCCTTTTCTGGGATCGTATCTATACACAATACCTGTTCTGGTGTAGGCTGGAGTGACATTAGATGCATTCCTAAGTGTGATTACAGCGACTTTTTGTATCAACCTTCTGAAATTTAGTTACGGAGACGACACCATGAGCTTTACTTTACCCGATCTGCCTTACGCCCACGATGCCCTAGCACCCCACATGTCGCAGGAGACCCTCGAATTTCACCATGATAAGCACCATAACGCCTATGTCGTTAATGGCAATAAGTTGTTTGAGGGCAGTGGCCTTGAAGGGCAACCTCTCGAAGAAGTCGTGCGCCAGTCCTATGGCAAACCCGCACTGGCTGGACTGTTCAACAATGCCGCACAGCATTGGAATCACATCGCGTTCTGGCAAATGATGGCCCCGAATGGTGGCGGTGAACCTAGCGGTGATCTTGGGCAAAAAATTTCCAGCGATTTCGGCAGCTATGGCAATTTCCGCGAAGCCTTTATTCAAGCCGGCATGACACAATTTGGTTCAGGCTGGTGCTGGCTGGTGCTGGCTGGTGGCAAGCTCGCGGTCACGAAAACCCCAAATGGCGAGAATCCCTTGGTGCATGGCCAGACCCCATTGCTCGGTTGCGACGTGTGGGAACACTCGTACTATATCGATTTTCGTAATCGCCGTCCAGACTACCTCGCGAGTTTTCTTGATCACCTCGTGAACTGGGAAGACGTGGTGCAACGCCTCGCACAAGGCTAAGCGCAGTTCTGCGATGACCGGAGAGCCTCCATTCGAACCGCTACAGAGGGAGGCGGCCGATCTTGATGAGCTTGATGCCAAACTTGCGGTGCGCGCAGAAGCCCTCGCTGCGCGGGAACTTGCAAAAAAAACCAAGCAAGACTTCTCGGCAATGGGCGCAGCAATGCGGGTGTCAGCAGATTTGCTCGGTGGTATCGTCGTCGGCGTCGCGATTGCCTATGGCTTGGCGTGGTTGTGGCCGGATTTTCGCGCTTTGCTGTTGGCCTGCGGTTTCGTCTTTGGGGTCGGAATCGGCCTCTATAATGCTTGGCGGGCGGCAAATGCTGAGTTTTCTTGCAACCCCGGCATATCTAATGCGGCGAACTGTTTGCCTCCAAGCAAGAGCCTCAACCCACAATCGCAGAAAAAAACGCACGTCTCGTCAGACAAATAGGCGATGATGTCTTGCAATCCCGGGCAAGTCGACTTATTAGGTAGCCGAATTTAGGTTTCCTCACCGTTTGCCTCGCGGTGTCGCCTCAAGCGGCAGGGCATGCTTTCGCGAGGCGATATGAGGGACGGTTTGGCGACCTTGTCAGCCTGTTTTCTAGACTGTCGTTCCTGAAATTGGCACCTTATTGATCGGTGAATCATGGCCGGACCACTCGCACAATTTGAAATCAAGCCCTTGCTTGAAATCCGCCTGCCTGAAGTCTTAGGCGGCTACGATATTTCGTTCACCAATTCCGCTTTATGGATGTTACTGTCCATCTCGGCCGTGTCGTTCTTCCTGCTAGTTGGCATCCGCAAGCGCGAAAGCAATGCGCCGGGGCGCTGGCAAGGATCCGTCGAATCGTGTTACGAGTTCATCGCGAATCTCGTCAACGACAATATCGGCGAAGAAGGCCGACGCTTCCTGCCTATCATTTTTACTCTTTTTCTTTTTATCCTGTTTGGCAATCTGCTCGGCATGATCCCGTACAGCTTTACCTTCACCAGCCACATCATCGTGACTTTTGCCATGGCACTTGTGGTGTTCATCGGTGTGACTTTGCTGGGCATTTTCACCCACGGCCTACATTTCTTCAGCTCCTTTGTCCCCCAAGGGGCACCCAGTGTTTTAGTGCCGTTCATGATCGTGATTGAGATCATCTCGTATTTGTCGCGACCTGTTTCACTATCCATCCGGTTGTTCGCCAATATGATGGCTGGGCACACCATGATGAAGGTCTTCGCAGGCTTTGTCATTAGCCTCGGTGCTGCAACCTTCGGTATTGGTGCCATCGCGCCACTCGCCATGACTGTGGTCTTGACCGGTTTTGAAATTCTGGTTGCCTTCCTTCAGGCCTACGTTTTTGCCGTGTTGACGTGCTTGTATATCAACGACGCGCTACACTTGCACTAAAGTTTTAACACACTGAAATGAGATTACACTCAACTAAGGAGAAGGTATGAATGATTTGTGATTAGCTAGACGCCCTGAATCTGTCAGGGAATTTTGGGGGGCGAGTAGGTTTCGGGCTGGATGATACGTTAAGGACATTGTGACCCTGTTGAGGAGGATAGCCTTCACCTGTTTCCAAACAGCTTTCTTAAGAGGCCTTAGACATAGTGGGAGTTTGGTTTAGCCGTTCACGTCTTTCGGAGTTCAACCTCTCGCCATCCAGGAGAATAACATAATGTCGTATGTCGGGGTCGACCTCTATATGAATTCTTTTACGATTTGTCGTCTTGACGCGGCGGGAGGCTTTGAAAGTTATCAGCTTTCA
>JABSOH010000051.1:0-3279 GCA_013216065.1 Alphaproteobacteria bacterium | reverse complement strand
CTGATGTTGGGCGGTTTCGCCGGAGCCTTGGTGCTGGCGATGGATTGGCGCTTGAATTGACGGGTAATTCCGCTTGGTTTTGTGATGAGGTTCGCCCATGTGTTGGCCGGATCGTGGTGGTGAACCCGGGTCGGTTCCAGATGATCCGCCAATCGGTAAAAAAGACGGATCGTAACGATGCCCAGGCTTTGGCATTCTTTCTTTCCAAAGACATGTTGCCAGAGACGCGTTTGAAATCCGTGACTGAGGCCGAACTAGTGTTGCTGGTTCAAATCCATAACAGTTTTGTGAAGAGTCGCACGTTGTTATTGAACAAGATCTACGTTCTCTATAATCACCGAGGGACGAAGCTTAAAAAGGAAGGTTTGACGAGCCGGAAGGAACCGTTGGCGCTTTACTTTGGCCAATGCACACCGCTTGAGTGCGTTAAGAATGATGTTTTACACGAGCAGATCCTGAATCTGACGACCGCACTCACAAAACCGGGTAATGCTGATGAAGGTGGCTTGCCAGTGCCGACAAACTTGCAGCCTAATATTGGGATTGCACCGTGGGTCAGCCAATCCAATCAAATTGGCAATCGAGAGCACATCGCCAAACGAGGCAACAAACTCATACGCACGACGCTGGTACAATGCACACTGATCGCGATTCGTTACTCTGGCTATCTCAACAGTTTTTATTGGCGCATCAAGGAACGCCGAGGCAAGGCTATCATCGCAACAGAGCGAAAGTTACTGACGATCATCTATCACATACTCAAAAACCGCTGGGTATTCGACGATTTTACACAGTTCAAGATTAAGCAAAGTCAATTACATTATGGACAATCATCATAGGAGAGTATTATGGAAGCAGAAGCAGCGAAATTGATCGGGGCGGGTCTGGCCACCATTGGTGTTTTGGGCTCGGGAATTGGGATTGGCAACGTGTTCTCGTCGCTGATTTCCTCAATTGCACGCAATCCTGCTGCACGCGGTGAGGTCTTCGGCCTCGGCATGCTCGGCTTCGCCTTGGTCGAAGCGGTGGCCCTGTTTGCCCTGCTGATCGCCTTTTTGATCTTGTTTGCTTAAGACATCTCACGTCCAAAACCATGAGCGAAGTCGGGGACACAACCATGATGCGGGTTTCTTCAACAACAGCAGTGTCGATGATCTTGGGTATCTCCGGTGTTACGTTCGCCACCTCTTCGGCTCTGGCTGAGAGTGCATTGCCGCAATTGAACCCGGTCAGCTTCTCAAGCCAAATATTCTGGCTTTTGGTGAGTTTTGTTATCCTCTACGTCATTATCAGCCGGGTAGTCTTGCCGCGTATCAGTCAGATTTTGCAACGCCGGATGCGCAATATCGACGCGGATTACTCCACTGCGCGCAAATACCGCCGCGAAGTCGAGATGCTCATCACCGAGATGGAAGAACTCTTAAATCGAAGCCGTCAAGAATCGCAAAAACTTTTGCGCAATAAGTATCAGGCTTTGCAAGCGGACATGACGAAGCGGCAAAATCGGATCCAGCAGGAAATTGCGGTTGAGGTTGGCGAATACGAACAAAAAATTGCCGATGCCAAGAACGATGCTTTGGGTAAGATGGACGACATGGCGAGCGAGTTAATCAAAAAATGCGTGGTGATGGCTGGTGGCAGTAAGCCAACTAAGACCGAGATGAAGGCCGCTCTTGAAGGCCTGAAGCATAAGGCTTGAGGATTGTAACAATGTTCTATACTGATCCGACTTTTTGGGTACTGGTTTCCTTCATTATTTTTTGTGGTGTGGTGTGGTGGAAAGCGCGTGGTATTATTGCCCAAAATCTTGACACTCGGGTTGAGCGCATTCAGGCTGAACTGGATGAAGTGCGGCAGTTGAAGGCGCAAGCGCAGCAAGCGCAAGCCGAGCAACGCCAGCGCAATCGTCAGGCCAAAGAAGAGGTTAAGGCAATTGAAGCCGCTGCACGCGAGGAAGTCACCGAGCAGGCACGCCTTGCGCACGAAAAGCTGGAGCGCACCATGGCGCAACGTCGTGAGCAGGCCACGCAGCGTATTGTGCAGGCAGAAGCCGCCGCCTTGAAGGAAATTGCTGAGCGCACGATCGGGCTATCAATCAGTGCCAGTCAGAAGATTCTTGAAGGGCAAATGGTCGGTAAAGTTGGCGCGTCCATAATTGATGCCGCGATTAAGGAGGCCGCCGATATCGCTGAAAAGCACGCCGAATGACACAGCTGCCCGGGCAGGACTCAGGGTTCTCAAACTGGACCGTGCGGAACGGTGCTTAGGGCGCGTTCGGTATGCGCCTATCGGAAGTACGTCGCGCAGAGGAATTTGACCGTACTCAGCGTTTCCTCGCCCTCAATAAAATAATACACCATTTTACCCTGGCGTTGTGTGCCGACGAGTCGCGCAGCGCGCAACCGGGCGAGTTGCTGCGATACCGCCGATTGGCGTAGGCACAATAATTTTTCCAACTCATTGACCGACTTGGCTCCATCAACCAGCAGACACATGATCATCAAACGATGCTTATGGGCTAGTGCTTTGAGAACTCTGGTGATTTCGCGCGCTTTGTCCGTGGCCTCAGGGTTGAAGCTCAAGGGAAAGGCGTTCACTTCCATGGGGTGAAATTTTGCATAGCCTTCATATGGGTTGGTTCCTCCTTCTGCTTATATTACGACTGAGAGCCGTTTCTTTAGGTTTGGAATGTTAGGCTGGATTTTTTCATATTCAAATATAGCATTTATTACCGAATGTGCATGCTTGAATTTCAGAAAATTCTCACCGAAAGAATTTCTCTGCAGATTCGTTAAGAATACTGTACTTCAAACACAAATTTTCTCCGCATGTGCAAATATAATTGAACTTACAGACAAGGCATTTTTGGCTGGTGTGCAGAATCACAATCTTTCAAAGTCAAATAAAAATGTGACTAAAGTACGTTTTATTTTTTCTTTGCGGCCATCTTTCCCAGCCGCGCCGCAAGTAAAGGCAGCGCGGCTTCGAGGGTGATGTTTTCTGGATCTTGATCTTTGGGGATCGTGGCGTTGACTTTGCTGTGTTGCACGTATGGTCCGTAACGTCCGTTTTTGACGGTGACAGGTTTTTGGTCCTCAGGATGTTTACCAAGGCTTCGCCCGGAAGGCTTGCTGCCCTTATCGCCCTTTTGTGTCTGTTCGATCAACACGGTTACGGCACGATTGAGGCCGATATCTAGGACGTGATCGTCGGCGGGTAGGGTAGTGAACTTACCGTCCATGAGTAAGTATGCTCCGTAGCGTCCGACTCCGGCTTTGA
>JABSOH010000050.1 GCA_013216065.1 Alphaproteobacteria bacterium | reverse complement strand
GAACGATAGCTATCAGTATAAACAAGGCGTTATTTTCTGCCGAATAATGGGCGTCAGAGTATCCGTTTTGGCGTCCGGGGTGGTTTGTGTGTAAACACTTCCACCGCACTTCAAAATACCAGACACTGCCACTTTGCCAGCAGTTCCTCTACCTCGTTTCCCTTTTCGAATATCACCAGAGTAGCTTTCGTCTAATCTCTCCTGCAAACTGTTAGGACTATTCCTTATAGTTTTATCGGTAGAGTATTTTATTATTTGATCTCATTTATTGGGATATCTGTATGTATTAAGGGTATTATTCTTGTAGAGCTTATGGGACCTATTCTTCCGATATACATCTTATCATGGATTGTCTTTTATCTTTTGCGTGACCTCTTCCTTAGAGCCTAACCGGAAAGTAGTTGAGTGGACACACTTCAAGGTCCAGCGGGCATCTTTATCTTTCTGGCGCATCTTGACGGGTTTGTCTTTTCAAACGGTCTTGGGGCCAAAGAGGCCTTGATCGATGTTGTCTCGTGTGTGTTGCGTTGACGAGGAGCTTTGATGATAGACGCATCCATGCCCAAAGTAAGCCTTGATCCCCAAGGGCGTAGCCAAAACGGACGAACAGTTTTGTTGATCTCGTCTTTCTCTTTGAGGTGCTCGCGGAACAGCCAGATCGTTTTTGCGTTAGTTCCCCGAACCAAGTCCCAGAAAGCGCATGGACCGATCGCGAACTCCGTCTGATCATCGGGCAGGGTATATAGTGCCCACAAAATCAGCATCTTGAACATCAGAACCGGATCATAGGGCGAGCGGCCACTCTGGCGATGATCAGAATATTTTAGGGCTTTGTCCAGAAGCTCTACGGAACATTTCAAAGTCTACGGTTTGCAATAAAACTTCCAATGGGTCACCGGCTTTCAACAAGTTGGCAAGATGCTCTTCAAAATCAAAAAAGTATGGTTTCCAGATTATGGCGCAACTAGATCAAACGGATTTCCGATGAAGAAACCATGATATCATGCTGTTGCAGCTCGCAAAACTCGCCCGGGCTTGACCGAGCGAGGGATTTTCCACGGACAATTCTTCAACTCCGATATCGTCAAGGCAGCCATGCCACCACATTTCCCACTTATAAGAACTCGCACTGCTCATTCCGTGCTCCCGACATGCAACTGCGGTCCTGAGCATAAAGCACTAAATTTTAAAATGCCTTGATCAAAAATTATTCAGCCGAAAGTTCTGCTCCGCTGTCTTGATCGACCACTTTCATCGACAGCTTGACCTTGCCACGATCGTCGATGTGGATGCACTTAACCCAAACCTCATCGCCTTCGTTCACAATGTCGCTAACCTGATTGACCCGACGATTAACCAACTCGGAAATATGCACTAAACCGTCTTTCGCACCAAGGAAGTTCACAAACGCACCGAAGTTCATCACGCGTACGACTTTACCACGATAGATTTTTCCAGGCTCAGCCTCGGCAACGATACCCTCGATCCAGCGCAACGCCTGCTCTCCAGCCTCGGCAGAGACCGCGGCGATCTTGACCTTGCCTTCATCGTCGATGTCGATCTTCGCGCCAGTGGTTTCGCTAATCTCACGAATAACTTTGCCGCCTGTGCCAATGACTTCACGGATTTTTTCTTTGGCAATCTGGATGCTGGTGATCCGTGGCGCAAAATTCGAAACCTCAGCGCGAGTGTCACCAATACCTTTGGCCATTTCACCCAGAATGTGCAGGCGACCGTTGCGGGCTTGCTCAAGGGCGATTTTCATGATCTCTGGCGTGATCGAGGTAATCTTGATGTCCATTTGTAAGGCAGTAATGCCTTGTGCAGTACCAGCAACCTTAAAGTCCATGTCGCCAAGATGATCTTCATCGCCGAGAATGTCGGACAGGACCACATAGTCCTCGCCTGATTTGATCAGACCCATGGCAAATCCAGCGCAAGGTGCTTTGAGCGGTACGGCTGCATCCATCATCGCCATCGACGATCCGCACACCGTCGCCATTGAAGACGAACCATTACTTTCGGTCACTTCGGACACTAAGCGAATGGTGTACGGGAAGTCCTCTGCCAAAGGAAGCAAAGCTCTAAGCGCCCGCCATGCCAGTTTTCCATGTCCAATCTCGCGGCGACCCGGGCTTTTCAGGAAGCTGGCTTCACCAACCGAATAGGGTGGGAAATTGTAATGCAGCATGAAGTTTTCGCGATAAGAACCCTCAAGCGCATCGACGATTTGCTCGTCCTGCGTGGTGCCGAGTGTCGTCACCACCAAGGCCTGAGTTTCGCCGCGCGTAAACAGTGCCGAACCATGGGTGCGAGGCAGAATGCCAACTCGCGCATCAATCGGACGAATATCGGTGGTGCCTCGCCCGTCGATCCGAACTCTGGTCTTCAGGATATTGCCGCGCACTTCGTCTTCCTCGACCTGCTTGAAGGCTGCCGAGATCAAGTTGCTGGGGATGTCCTGTTCTTCAAAATTTGCTACCCAATCGCTTTTCAACGCATCGAGAGCCTGTACCCGCTCTTGCTTTGAGGTGATATCGTAGGCGGCGATGATTTTCTTCGAGAGGTCTTTCTTCGCCTTGGTGGCAATTTCTGCGACAATCGGCTCAGGCTCAGGAAGATCCCAAGGTTCTTTCGCGCACTCGTTGGCAAGCTGGATGATACGCCCGATGACTTCTTTGCAGCCAGCATGACCAAACTCGACGGCAGCGAGCATTTGCTCTTCAGAAAGCTCATTGGCTTCCGATTCGACCATCAACACGCCTTGATTCGTGCCTGCAACCACTAGATTGAGGGTGGAGTGCGTCATATCCGATGCCACAGGGTTCAGCAGAAATTCGCCATTGACCATCCCCACCCGTGCCGCACCAATCGGTCCCATGAACGGGATTCCCGAAATGGTCAACGCCGCAGAAGCACCAACGAGGGCCACGATATCTGGATCGTTTTCCAGATCGTGTTCAAGCACGGTGCAAATTACCTGGGTTTCGTTTTTAAAGCTCTTTGGAAACAGAGGACGAATCGGACGATCAATCAGCCGCGAGGTCAAGGTTTCTTTTTCGCTTGGACGGCCTTCGCGTTTGAAGAATCCACCGGGGATTTTTCCGGCGGCAAAGGTTTTTTCCTGATAGTTGACCGTGAGTGGGAAGAAGTCTTGCCCTGGCTTGGCTTCGCGAGCGGCCACCGCCGTGCAAAGCAGAGTGGTTTCGTCGTAGGTGATCACCACGGCGCCATCGGCCTGGCGAGCAACCAGCCCGCTTTGCATGGATAATTTTCGCTCGCCCCACTGGCACTCGGTTTGGTGAATATCAAACATCTGTATTCCTGCTCTCTTTCTGTGTTTCTATTTGCGTATTTTTATGTGTTGTTTTTTAGGGTTGTTGCGCCGAAAGTGGGATTGGGTCTCAGGACATAAAAAAGCCCCGCCCAGTTTCGGGGCGATAGCATAATTTGGCTGAGAGATTGTGGGGGAGAATGATAATCCGCCCTTCTTAACGACGTAAGCCGAGGCGGCTGATCAGGCCTTGATAGCGTTCGAGTTTTTGAGATTTGAGGTAATCAAGTAGGCTACGACGCTGCCCAACCATTTTCAATAGACCGCGCTGCGAGTGCTTGTCCTTGCGGTGTGCTTGCATGTGTTGGCTTAAATTGTTGATACGTTCAGTGAGAATGGCAACTTGGACTTCGGGCGAGCCCGTATCGCCCTCTTTGCAGGCGTATTCTTTGATCAATTCTTGTTTGCGACAGGGGGTGATGGTCATGGCGCTGCTCCCGGTATCGGTTTAGGGATTGTCGCAGACCGCAAGAGGCGCTTTGGTCGCACACGATCCGCTTCGATACTCCCGAGACCAAAGACACACCCCGCATCACGCAAGAGGTAGACTTGCTGCGGGTCGGGAGAGAGGGATAATACGCACGATGCGCGTGCAAGATGCTCCTCATCCAACGCACATCGCTGACCGAAAGACAACCGTTGCCGGGCAACAGGGGTCAAATCGAGAGCCGGGATACCGTCCAGCACAGACTCGAGGGCAAGAACTCTTCCTGCTCCACCCCCGTGGGCATTATCCGAGATATCGTCGAACGATGCAAGGGAAATCGCTTGATCGATGCGTAGATCACCGATTTGTGTGCGGCGGATGTGGCGCACATGGCCGAGGCTGCCGAGATGCTCAGCAAGATCACGTCCAATCGCGCGTACGTAGCCGCCTTTGCCGAAGCAGACTTCAAGCTGGCTGTAGCCTTTGTCTGTATGGTGGGCGAGAATGGAAAAATCGTGTACAGATACCATGCGCGGTGGCAGGCGGGTGATGTTGCCAGCACGAGCGCGCTTATAGGCGCGTTGTCCAGAGATTTTTAGCGCGCTGAAGGCTGGAGGAGACTGTGGGTACGCGCTGCGGAAGTACGCCAGACCCTGCGTGATTTGATCATGGTCGGGATGCTGTTCTGAGGTGGCGCAGACATTGCCCTCGCCATCGTCGGTGGTGGTGGAGCTACCCCAATGAAGTTCAAAGTGATAGCGTTTGGTGGCAAAATCCAGAAACGAGAGGAATTTACAGGCCTCGCCGAGTGCAATCAGCAACAACCCCGAGGCCGCCGGGTCGAGGGTTCCGGCATGGCCCGCCTTGCGTACATTGAGGGCACGCTTAACGCGATTCAGTGCCTGAGCCGAAGACAGTCCCTCAGGCTTATCCAGTAAAATCCACCCGCAAGGGTCGGTCATGCTTCTAGCAGGGTTTGCAATTCGCCGGATTCGTACATTTCGCGCACGATATCGCTGCCACCGATAAATTCGCCATCGACGTAGAGTTGGGGGATCGTTGGCCATTCGGAAAATTGCTTGATGCCTTCGCGGACAGAGTTATCACTGAGGACATCGAACGTGCCGTATGGCACGCCAACAATGTTCAGGACTTGAACTACGAGAGCGGAAAATCCGCAGCTTGGAGCATCGGGGGTGCCTTTCATAAAGACAAATATCCGTTCGGAAGCAATGGATTGGGCGATAAAGCCGTGGACGGAATTTTGTGATTCGGACATGGTGGATAAACCTTAAACTTAGGCGCGAATTATTTGGCGAGGGTCTTTAATTGCAAAGCATGCAAATAGCCACCCAGCGTTTCCTTCAACGCAGCATTAACCAGACGATGTTGCTGGATACGCGACTTACCAGCAAAGGCTGCCGAGGTTACGGTGGCTGAATAATGATCTTGGTCTCCGACAAGATCGACAAGATCAATCTCGGCATCGGGCAGGGCGGCCTTGATGGCAGCTTCGATTTGTGAGGCAGGAACGGGCATTTAGCGAAGATAGTTGGGTAGAGCGTGTTCAAAAATTTCTTGTAAGGTGTTAATGGTGACAGAGTCGCCTTCGCTGAGCACGAGACTATCGCCTTCGGCGCGACCAAGCAACTGCCAATCGTAGCTGCGTAGTGCGGTGGTCAAACCCTCAAGATCATTGGTTGCGAGCAAGTAACGCGCTTGGTCTTCGGCAAACCACTCTGCGCCTGTAAACGAAGGGTACAGGGTAATTCCAACACCCTTGCCAAGGCACATCTCGGCTATAGCCAGCAAGACACCGCCATCAGCGACGTCGTGACAAGCTTGGATATGGTTTTCGCGGATAAGTTCAATGACCTTGTAGCCGTTACGTTGTTCAGCTTCAAGGTTGATCGGTGGCGGCGCGGCGGTCTCTTTGATGCCAAGTTGCTCAAGATAGCGGCTGCCGCTCAGGTGACCTTCGGTGGTGCCGAGCAGAACCAAGTGCTGTCCCTCTGATAATGCCGAGCCGCGAACGAAGCTTTGATCCTCAATCAGGCCGACACCGCCGATTACGGGAGTCGGTAAGATTGGATCATCTCCAGTAGAATTGTACAAAGAGACATTGCCCGATACCACCGGGTAATTCAGTGCTGTGCAGGCTTGGCTGATCCCTTTGATTGCCCCGACAATTTGTCCCATGATGCGGGGGTCTTCGGGGTTGGCAAAATTCAAATTGTTGGTGAGTGCTAATGGTTTGGCTCCTGAAGCAATCAGATTGCGCCACGATTCAACTACCGCCTGCATTCCACCCATTTCTGGGTCACGAAAAACGTAGGCGGGCATGCAGTCTGAGGTGAGCGCAATAGCTTTGTTGTGTTCGGGAATCCTGACCACGGCGGCATCTCCACCACCGGGTGTAATGAGGGTCTGGCTGCGGATCAGGCAGTCGTATTGCTCGAACACCCAACGCTTCGAGGCCAAATTGAGATTGCCAAACAAGGCTTTGAGGGTTTCCAATGGTGGCGGCTGCGGTGCTGAGAGAGCCTGACACAGAAACGGCGCCTCAGGTTCTTTCAAAGTGTAGGGACGATGATATAATGGCGCGTTGTTCACTAGAGCATCAACCGGAATATCGGCATAACAGGCACCATGTTGCACAACCTCAAGGCGATTTGTATCGGTAATCTCACGAATCACTGTCGTTGATAGGGCATAGTCAGCGTGAACTTTGAGGGCGGCTTCTTCGGTGCCAGCCTTCAGTACCACCAACATGCGTTCTTGGCTTTCTGAGAGCATAATTTCGAATGCTGACATGTCGCTGGCGCGTTGTGGAACGTGATCAAGGTTCAGCTTTACACCAACTCGCCCCTTAGAGGCCATCTCGACCGAAGACGAGGTCAAGCCTGCCGCGCCCATGTCCTGCACTGCGACCACAAGACCTGAGCGCATCAAGGCCAACGAGGCATCGCACAAAACCTTGCCCATAAAGGGATCACCAACCTGTACGGTGGGACGCTTGACCTCGGCATCGTCTGCGAAGCTTGCGCTTGCCATGCTGGCACCGTGAATACCATCTTTGCCTGTGGCGGCACCAACGTACAGCAAAGGGTTGCCAACTCCGGCGGCGGCGGACAGGAAAATCTTATCTTGATCCAGCAGTCCCACCGCCATGGTGTTCACCAGAATGTTGCCGTTGTAGCTCGGATCAAAGTTTACTTCGCCACCGACGGTTGGCACACCAAAAGAATTGCCATAACCGCTAATCCCTGCGACAACGCCGCGTAACAAATGCCGGGTTTTCGGATGTTCTGGATCACCAAAGCGCAACGCATTCAAGGTTGCGATAGGGCGGGCGCCCATGGTGAAGATATCGCGCAAAACCCCCCCAACCCCGGTTGCTGCTCCCTGATATGGCTCGATAAAGCTTGGGTGGTTATGGCTTTCCATTTTGAAGGCAATGGCTTGGTTGTCGCCGATATCGATCACGCCAGCATTTTCTCCAGGGCCATGAATCACCACATCCCCACTGGTGTGCAAAGTCGACAGCCAGGCACGGGAAGACTTGTACGAACAATGCTCGGACCAAATAGCCGAAAAAATCCCCAACTCGCATTCGGTGGGTAGGCGGCCTTGTATCTCAAGGATGGTTTCGGTTTCGTTGTCCTTGAGGCCAAGCTCGGGCGCGCGCTGACGAAAATCAGTGTCTTTCAGCAGTGGCGCGCGGTTCATGATCCGATCCTCGCGGCAAGTGAGGCAAACAGCTTAAGGCCATCTTGACTCTGATGATGGGCGAGGGCAGCATTTTCTGGATGAGGCATCATGCCTAGTACGTTGTCTGCAGAGTTGCGAATTCCGGCAATATCGTGCATCGAGCCATTGGGGTTGTCGCCGTAGCGAAAAATCACGCGCTCTTCGGCCTCAAGTTGCTCCAGGGTATCGGGATCAGCAAAATAATTGCCGTTGTGGTGCGCGACGGGAATGTCGAGGTTTGCGTTGGGCTGATAAAGGTGACTGAAGGCAGAATCGTTTCTGGCAACGTTCAGCTTCACGCTACGGCAGACGAACAGTTGTCCAGTGTTCATGCGCAGTGCGCCCGGCAGCAGGCGCGACTCGGTAAGAATTTGAAAACCATTGCAAATCCCTAACACGTAACGTCCAGCCTTTGCTGCGCGACGCACGTCGTGCATGATGGGCAGCTTGGCGGCAATTGCGCCAGAGCGCAGATAATCGCCGTAAGAGAATCCACCGGGCAAAACGATGACATCAACGCCAGAAAAGTCCGCTGCGCTGTGGGAGGGTACGATCTGGCACGAGAACCCCACATGTGCGAGCGCGTATTCAGCATCCTGCTCGCGATTAGAGCCGGGAAAGCTGAGAATAGCCGCCTGCATGGACTTTCCCTACATACGCGGCGTGACGGTGATGCTACAGTTTTCCATCACGGGATTGGCGAGCAGTTGATCAGCCATCTGTTCAGCCTTGGCTTCGGCCTCTGCAGCATCCGCAGCATCAAGGGTCAGGGTGATGGTTTTTCCAATCCGTGCATCCCGGGCAGCAAAGCCCATGCTTTGTAGGCTTTTTTCGGCGGCTCGGCCTGCGGGGTCAAGAATATCAGGCCGTAGCGAAACTTGAACGGCAATGCGGTATTCGGTCATCACGAAGTATTTGAATTATATGAAGAAATTGATCTGATCAGAAATTTTGGGAAATGCTAGTCTCATTAAGTACGCCGAGCCGTCGTGCGACATCTTCGTAGCCTGCTTTGACCTCGCCCATTTCTTGCCGGAAACGGTCTTTGTCGCGTGCTTCGCCAGTTTCGCGATCCCACAGCCGACAGGTATCCGGGCTAATTTCATCGGCAAGTAACAATGAGACGCTACCGTCTTCTTCTTCGCAGTGTCCGAATTCAAGCTTCAAATCCACCAGTCTCAGTCCGAGACCAGTGAATAGGCCAGAGAGAAAGTCGTTGATCCGCAGCGCGGTTTCGGCAATTTCGTCAAGCTCATCAGGGGTAGCCCAACTGAAAGCAAAAATATGTTCTGCGGAGATGATTGGATCACCTAATTCATCGTTTTTTAAGCAATATTCTACGATTGCACGCGGTAACGGCATGCCGCGCTTAAGCCCAAGTTTTTTCGCCAACGTACCCGCCGCAATATTGCGCACTAGCACCTCGATGGGGATAATCTCGACTTCGCGAATAAGCTGCTCGCGCATGTTGAGGCATTTAAGGAAATGGGTGCGAATGCCTATCTCGTGCAAGTATTCGAACAGGCATGCCGAGATACGATTGTTCAATGCGCCTTTGCCCAAAAGCTGTTCACGCTTCTGGTTATTGAACGCGGTCAGGTCGTCCTTAAAGTATTGAATGATGGTGCCGCGTTTTGGGCCAGGATAGAGAATCTTGGCCTTGCCCTCTCGCAGGGGCTTTTTGTTTTTTTTCTGCATAACTTGAGGCTCGGACGGTGCGATGCGGTGCAAGTGTCGCCTTTATGGCGGATTAGGGACTAAGACTCAAGTTTTTCTTTGGGCTTTCTTTGTAAGATTTCCTGTACACGCGCCGCGTGATGATTTGCGTACGGCTGCCAAAGTGCGCGCGTGAGGGCTTCGTTCAAGTGTTCGGCAATATCGTGCAGGGCATCAGGATTGTGTTCGTGCAGGAAAGTGCAGACTTCTGGGCTGTCGATGTAGGCGCGTGCGACGGCATCAAACAGGGCATGGGACACGAGGTTTGTGGTGGCGGCGTAGTTAAACATGTAATTGATGCTTGCTGCCATTTCGGAAGCGCCCTTATAGCCGTGGCGCATCATGCCTTTGATCCATTTGGGGTTGGTGACTCGGGCGCGTACCACCCGCGCGAGTTCCTCGGACAGCAAACGCGTTTTCGGGCTATCGGGCTGCGAATGGTCGTTGTGGTAGACTACGGGTTCGACCCCAGATATTTCGGCAACGGCGGCGGTGAGGCCGCCTTGGAATTGATAGTAATCATCCGAATCGAGAATGTCGTGTTCGCGGTTGTCCTGATTGTGGCTGACGATCTCAGTTTTGTGCAATCGACGTTTGAAGCCAGCAAAGTCGGCTTCGCCGTTGCTGTGTGCGCCATAGCGAAACCCGCCCCAACGTAAGAACGTGCGGGCGAGGTCGCCGCGGTTTTGCCAGCCACCGCTGTCCATCAACGCTTGAAGACCCGCGCCGTAGGCTTCAGGCATCGACCCATAAATTCGTGTGGCGGCCCGTTCTTGGGCTTCGGTGGGGGAGAGGCCTTCTGCGAGCAACTCTTCGGTTTCGTTGGAGACATGGGCGGCGATTGGGTTCAGCGCAGTAGGTTCGTCCAGAATTGAAATTGCACGCATAGCCTGATCGAGCAGTGCGATTTGACTCGGGAAGGCATCGCGGAAAAACCCGGAAATACGGATCGTGACATCAATACGCGGACGGCCGAGAATGTCGAGTGGTAGTATTTCAAATCCCGTGACTCGGCCTGTGGCCTGCTGCCAAGTTGGGCGTGCGCCGATGAAAGCCAAAGCCTGCGCGATATCGTCGCCACCAGTACGCATATTCGCTGTACCCCACGCCGACATGGTTAGGGTTTTGGGGTAGTCGCCATGGTCCTGGGCATGACGTTCGAGAAGCTGTTGCGCGGATTTCCATCCCAAGTGCCAAGCGGCCTGTGTTGGGAGGGCGCGGATATCGACCGAGAAAAAATTGCGTCCCGTAGGCAGAACATCCCAGCGGTTGCGGGTCGGCGCGCCGGATGCACCTGCCGGGATATAGCAACCTTCGAGTGCGCGCAAAAGCTGTACTGTCTCTTGCTGGGCAGACTGTTGCAAAAGCGGCAATAAGGTTTTGCGGCATTCCTGTACCACGGCGGCACTGTGTGACCCGGGGGCGGATATTGTGCCTGCGATCAGGCGTGCTGCGAAGATTTCCAAGCGCTCGCGGACATCGCCGTGCAGTCGCACGGGATCGTCATAAACTGCTTCAAGCTCATCGGGTAGAGGGCGATTCCAACTCTTACCTAATGCTTCAAGATCAAGAGGGTCAAACGAATTTTCGAGATGAAAATCCCGTGCCAGAGCGCGTAGGATCGAGGCTTGGTGCGCTGCATCCCCGCGCGGTAATCGCAATAGCGAAACCAGCAAATCGTGCAATGATTCGTCGGTTGCTAATTGCCCGAAGATGTGCAGCCCGTCGCGAATTTGCAATTCTTTCAATTCACACAGATACCCATCAAGCTTGGCTAGTCGGGTGGCAGTGTCATCGTCTTTGGCAATGCCGCACTCAGAAGTGATTCCCCATTGTGCGATCAGCGCCAGAATTTCGGCTTCCAGAGGCTTTTGCCGTCTTGGATCGGTTTGCCTGGCGTGAAAATACTCGTCCACCAGCATTTCTAACTGCCCCAACTCGCCTTCGTTGCCCGCGCGGGTCAGAGCGGGCATCAGGTGGTCGATGATCACTGAGTTGGTGCGTCGTTTGGCCTGAGTGCCTTCGCCAGGATCGTTGACAATGAATGGATAAATCGAGGGAATCGCACCGTGGATTATTTCGGGGTAGCAGGTTTCGGACAACGCCAATGCCTTGCCCGGCAACCATTCCAGATTGCCATGCTTGCCGAATTGAATAATCGCATCGGCTTCAAATTTTGTGCGTAACCAGGCATAAAACGCCAAATAGCCATGGGGCGGA
>JABSOH010000049.1 GCA_013216065.1 Alphaproteobacteria bacterium | reverse complement strand
TGCTATTTGTATAGCTTATTTTAATAAATGGGGATTGGTTTTTCCTTTGTTCATGCCAATACAGAGCGTTATCAATCAGATTAATTATTGCTGTAGACAAGTCAACTTCCAAACCATGCATCTTTAGATATTCGTCCGGCTCATCGTGGTGTATGGCAATACCTAATTTTAAAGCTCTTCCTTTGTATAGGAGGATCGATTTTTTAACCGCCTCATAAATAGAGAAATCTTTGGACTTTTTTCGGCTAATATTAATTATGGGATCAAGTCTTTTGAACAATTATTCTAGGCCATTTATATGTTTAATATCTTGTTCAAATTCTTTTAAGAGTATTTCTAAAACAGGAGGATGTATATCGTCCCTCCATTTATTTTTCACTCTTTTAGATAAAGATATTAAACTTGATCCAACTGCGCTAGTTGGGTGCTTTGCTTCATGCACCACTTCCGCTAAAATGAATCCCAATGTAGCGCGAGCTTCTAAAATGGCTTGGCGTTCCTGAATAATATCAATAAGCTTGTCTAAGCTGGTTTTATATTCCGTTACAATAGCCTTAAACTCTTCTTTTTTCTTACCAGAAAACTCGTTCGAGAAACTTTCAAGCTTTTGAAGGTCCGTCTTTTTACGCAATGAAGAGAAAGTGGATTTAATTACAGCATTAGACTGCTTTCTATTTTTTCCTGTTCTGGAGTTATGAGAAAATCTTAAGATTTCAATCTCATTTAAAGCTTTTAAAAGCAAATTCTTGAACGCAATATAATTGTCATTATGTTCAAATCCTTCGCGGCTACTGCGCTCGATCAAATTGGATTGATCAGCTCCATCAACTAATATTAATCCTGATATTTGCGCTTGTTCTAGGCATTTTGAAGGATTTTGTACACGTCTTTTATCTAATCCCAACCAATCTGCATCTTTATCTCCATATGGACGTATTCTAAATTTATTTCTGTATATGGCTATGCCAGATAAATCATCCAGTGCCCTACGAGCATCCCTTAATGAAAAGGATTTTTGTCTTCACCGCTTATGATTCCAGCCTTTATAAAAGTATTCTTCATTGAGTCAACATCGCGATCAAAAATATTCAGTTGAATTAAACCTTCACCCAAATTCACGGAATCATCTAGCGCAACTGTAATTTGATGCTCAGTTTTGGAGTCATTTATTTTTAAAAGTCCTGATAATTTATTTTGAGAGTATTCTGCTTCAAAAGTATAGTCGCAGGCATCAAGAAATGGAAACGGTTCAATTTTATTTTTCTTAGACTCATTTTTTCCATTCAGTTTAGAAACAAGTGTCTGCCTACCATTTACAATTTCACTTCCGTCAAATCCATTTTGTTCTACGGTGAAAGAATCAATATCTAGATAAATGTTAAAGTCATTATCATCTTGTGAAATTGGAGACATCAACTTACGAAGTTCTCGAACCAATCCTTTTAACTTTTCTTCAGCCCATTTTTGACTTAAATAAGATATAATCAATGTCGTTCCACTTTGATTACCAGCCTCGATTTCTTCTACATAAAATTTAATGTCCTCTATATAAGAATTTTTTCTCTCAGAAAAATCATCCCAATTCAATTCATCCACTTGGATAGATTTGAATCTATTGCCTTCTTTTATAGTGCTATTAATTTTAAGATTTCTGCCTAGCTTAGAAGCTGCAAGACGACCAATCCCTTTATTACCTAGAAATTGTCGTTTACCAGACTTAGAAATATTATTTCGCAATTTATTATCTGTGCCCAGCTCTGCCCACTTTTCTTGGACATCTTTTAAAGACATACCATGCCCATTATCCCGAATGGTAATACTACCTTTTTGAGGATTGATTTCTATAAAACAAGAATTTGCATCTGCATCGTAAGCGTCCTTTACAAGCTCAATAATAGCAGCAACTTCACCACTAATAAGCTGATCTCCCAAGGTTCTGATAATTCGTGCCCGGGATTTAAATGTCAGTTCTTGTTTCATTGCTTGTTTGATACTTTCCAAGTTTTCCTTTACAATAATAGATTACATCAGGAAAAGGTTCAATTAAAAATTGCCGATGATGCCATTAATGTGATTATGCTGATCTGCAAACAGCCCGGGATGGTTGATCCTGAAGCGGTGAAAATCCAAAACATCCAGCACATTGTACCCCTTCCAAAAGTCAGAATACACGATGCTATCTGGCACGACCTTGGTTTTATAATCAGCATCAATATGGCAGAAGCCGCGTCAAGGATGATCTTGATGTACACCTTGCCACCACGCTTAAGTTAGGCCAAATACTGGGGTCTTACCCGATGCGCCACGACCACGTTTTCCTTTACGGTGCCACCAAAATAGCTCTCATCCACTTCGATCTCGCCTAAAACACATCCCCGCTTTACGCTTCCAGTTCATACGCAATAACCTTACGAAGACGCTGAAAAATACCGCCGTCTTGCGATTCGTAATGCATAACACAGCCGCAGCTAAGATTACCAGAAACACCTCACCTTCGCACATCGTTGATTTTTTAAGCAATTAGCTTTGCATTGTGTGCAGCCCTGTATTTTTCTTCCTTGCTCGTTTGTTCCTCTTTCTAGTCGCTTTTTAGCAGTTGTTCTCTTGCAGTCAATGACTTGCCCGCACTAGTTGGGGTGCTGGTGCAGGAGGAGCGGCATGAAGAACAATGTTAGGCGCAACTGGTAACGAAGCAGGGATCGGCTCTGGCCGCACAAAATTCCAAACCCCGGCATCTTCAGGCGGCATCTCTATTTGCTTCGGCGTAAGATCTGTACACAGGCTGAGGACAACACACACTTTCGGTAATGAATCTGTTATCCAGTTCACCAAACATTCCTCGCAAGCTTGATGCATAGATAGCTATTGCCGCTCTTGAGGCTAATCTTGTCGGCAATACCCTTGACAATGAAGGTATTGCCAGAAACCCTTGTCATAGAACTTACATGACGGTAGTCCATCGGCGATGAAACACTAAACACAACAGCCCGATGAAAACCTGAGACGCATAGGTCCGATAGTAGATTAGGCAAAGCAATAACTGTTCTTCAAACTCCAGATGATACCCCCACCAACTGACGCTCTCCGTCCGATAAGCGCCTGTGTTCGTTCTTCAAATCGGATGAAATTAAGCAATCAAGGCATTAAAATCAGTCAGACGGATCTTCAACAAACAAAAAAACAGATCTGGACGGCCATGCAATATTTTCAAAAATTTGGATACTTCTATTTACCTATCAAATTTTGTTGAAAGATGATTCACCAAGCGTAATTTTTGTATTTTCCTGAACTCTTTTGTGTGTGGAAAGGTTTTTTGCCATGGTCTTTGCGTCAGGTTTATTTGACCTTGAAGATCGTCTTCAGCGTTTGAGCAATATCGGCAATCAACGGGGCGCAAGTTGTCGATTTTGAGATTTTCCGTGTCGATCCGCGGAAGCATCACGGGATTATAGTGATGGTTTGAAAGGTGGTCGCCCTCCCCCGTGCTGATGTTCAGGATATTAGTCATTCAAAATCAAAATAATCCGAGCGATGATCGCACGGAGTTTCTGATCAATGACCGTCTCTCCTTCATACGTTTTCCGGACCTTGGTCTTGGCAGCCAGATGCTAGGACCAAGGTCCGGTTGTTTCGGGAGCACTTGACGAAGAGCGGTGTTCTCTCTATTATAGGGCTTTCGATCTTCAGTTGGCCCAGGCAAGATATTTGTTGATGCAAGCCTGATTGCTGCCCCGCGGCAACGGTTGCATGAGGATGAGAAGCAGGCAAGGGCGCAACGCCGAGAGATCTGGCCTGAAGCCCCGAAGAAAAGGCTGCGCAGAAAGATGTTGATGCACGTTGGACGTTGAAGTTGCGTCAGAACTCAGAACATAAGGCCGGTCGCTAGGCCCCCCCGACCTTTGGCTACAGGAGCCATATGATCGGCGTTTTGGCCTTATCCGCTCCTGTCCGGTCGCGGCGGCACGACACATGATGGAAGTCTGTTGCCTTGCTCATCATGCGGCACAACACCGGTTCGGAAGCTTGGAGGATACCTCCTACCGCTCGCAGAAGCCCAAAAGCAAACCGATGCCCCGCCATATCTCACGCGGCAATGCCAGAAGGTCACGTGTCCGTTCCACACCATAGCTCTTGGAGAACAGAAACATCGGATATGGGTCTTTCATCGGGAACGATCGGCATCAGGCGTGCCGAGGCTAGTTCGCGAACATCGTTTACAACATCAAGCGTTTTATCTTCTTCGAGCGAAAAGCGATCACGGGCCATCCACGAGACGTAAAATATCTCTTAAACCCGGCAAAAACATCAACAAAAGCGAAAAATCCACAAAAGCACACATTTCAGAGCTTGATCGCCGGAAAACACGCAAACTTAACAAAAAAATCAATTCTTAGAAGTATCCAATTTCATGATAAATAAGCCCTATAATACTTTGAAAACATGTAGCACAGCAAATCAAGTATTGTGAAATTGGTTTAATATCAAAAGTAAACCAGAAATTTTAGCTCATCAAAAGATAAAAATACTTCTTCGACAGGTACTGTACTCAAGCATTGGCAAAGCCCGCAGCGACACCCTTATGGGAAACTATGATGATGTACCCAGTTGCTGATATGCATTTCACCACCCGCCTTTTCAAGGCTTGGAGTGGCGTTTTACTGCTGTTGCTGCTTGCGACTCCTGCCAACACGCAAATGCTTATGCTCGGCAACAGCATTACCGCAGGCTATGGCTTGCCTAACGATCAATCCCTAACCGTGCAATTCGAAGTAGCAGTGCGCCAAAAATTCGATAACCCCAAAATCGCGATCATCAATACCGGGGTTTCAGGTGAAACAACTGCGGGTAGGTTAGCGCATCTGCAATGGTGGCTCGACGATCAGCCCGATTCAGTCATCATCGCGCTCGGCGGCAATGATACCCTGCTCGGCCTTAAACCGAGTGCCAGTGAATCAAACTTACAAAAAATCCTGCAAACCCTGAAAAAACGCAACATTCCGGCCTTTCTTGCCGGAATGCACGCACCGCACAATCTTGGAGACGGTTCCACCACACGCTTAGACGCGATTTCCCCGGCTTTAGCTGCCGAACAAAAAGTGCTGTTCTATCCTTTCTTGCTTAAGGGCGTGGCGACCGTTCTCGGTCTCAACCAGCCCGGTGGTATCCACCTCAACCCACAAGGTGTCACACGAGTCATCAAAGGAATTCTGCCTCTAGTTGAACAACTTATCCAGCAACCACGGAAAGTCGCCTCATGAACTCTCCAAAGGTAAAAATTTGCGGCATCACCGATCACATGGTTTGGGATCACTGTCTCAAACTGGGTGTCGATTACCTCGGTTTGATGTTCTACCCCAAAAGCCCACGCCATATCAGCCTTGATGCCGCGCAGACTCTCAGTGCGTGCCCACGTCATACCGCCAAGGTCGTCGCGGTGACAGTCAATGCCGACGATACACATCTGAATGAAATTGCCAATCATACCCGCCCGGACTATTGGCAATTTCACGGCAGCGAAACCCCTCAACGCCTGTGCGAAGTCTACAGGCGATTTGGCATTCCGATCATCAAGGCACTCACAATTGCTAAACAACGGGATTTCAATGCTCTACAGGACTATACGGATGTCGCTGAAATGTTTTTGCTTGATGCCAAGCCGAGAACCAGTGACCCCTTGCCAGGCGGCAATGCCCATGCGTTCAATTGGTCCCTGTTGCAATCGCAATCCATCGACAAGCCATGGTTTCTGGCCGGAGGACTGACGCCAGTGAACATCCGCAAAGCACTTCAGATCAGTGGCGCAAAACAGATTGATCTCTCCTCTGGAGTCGAAGAAACGCGCGGGATCAAAAGTTTCCACAAAATCACTGCCCTGATGCAGGCTTTGTAGCTTCTCGGCTCTTGTCTTCGTCTGATCAGGTTTCTATAGTGCTTAGGTTTCCATATGTATCCGTTTTCCGCTTCTGGAGAGACAACCTTATGAACTTAGCGCAAGCCAATATGTTGCCCGACGAAGATGGTTATTTTGGGATTTTTGGCGGGCGTTATGTTGCCGAAACTCTGATGCCGATTTTGCTGAAAATCGAGGCCGCCTACAAAGAGGCCAAGCACAGTCCTGATTTTATCGCCGAACACGAATACTACCGCACACATTATACTGGCCGGCCTTCGCCACTCTATTTCGCTGAACGCTTAACCGAGCATTTCGGGGGCGCAAAAATCTATTTCAAGCGCGACGAGTTGAACCATACAGGAAGCCATAAAATCAACAATGTTTTAGGCCAAATCCTGCTAGCCAAACGCATGGGTGCAACAGAGATTATTGCTGAGACTGGTGCCGGGCAGCATGGCGTTGCCTGCGCGACAGTTTGTGCACTGTTTAACATGGGCTGCAAGGTTTTCATGGGCACAAAAGACATTGCACGCCAAGAGCCCAATGTGTTTCGCATGAAATTGCTCGGGGCGGAAGTCGTCTCGGTGGATTCCGGCTCGGCTTCGCTGAAAGATGCCATGAACGAAGCCTTGCGCTACTGGGTAGCGCAGGTTGATCAGACGTTCTACATCATCGGTACCGTTGCAGGCCCGCACCCCTACCCGGCTATGGTGCGTGATTTCCAGTCCATCATCGGTGAAGAAGTCCGCAATCAAATTCAACGGGCCGAAGGCCGCCTTCCCGATGCTCTTGTCGCCTGTATCGGCGGAGGGTCAAACGCGATGGGGTTGTTTCATTCCTTCATCGATGAAAAATCGGTTGCGCTTTATGGTGTGGAGGCTGCAGGCAAAGGTCTTGACAGTGGCGAACACGCAGCTTCACTCAGTGGTGGCCAGCCTGGGGTACTGCATGGCAATCGCACCTATTTATTGCAGACTCCAGACGGGCAGATTAACGAGGCGCATTCAATCTCGGCGGGTCTCGACTATCCTGGCGTTGGCCCAGAACATGCCTATTTGTTCGAAAATGGGCGGGCAAAGTATGTCTCTGCTACTGACGGTGAAGCCCTAGAAGCCTTCAAGCTCTGCTCGCACACCGAGGGCATCATCCCAGCACTAGAACCCGCCCACGCTTTAGCCTATGTCGCGAAACTCGCCCCAACCATGCCCAAAAATGCCTTGCTGGTGATGAACTTGTGCGGACGGGGTGATAAAGATATCTTCACGGTACAACAATATCTCTAATTCATTCGAAAATCTCATGTCTCGTTTCGATCCTGAACGCCTGGAGCGCTGTTTTGCGCGCCTAAAGCAACAGAACCGCGCTGCTTTTGTGACGTTTGTCGTGGCAGGTGACCCCAACATGGACAGCTGTGCGAAGTTGCTGCATGCTCTGCCCGATGCTGGTGCCGATATCATCGAGCTTGGCATGCCGTTTTCCGACCCAATGGCTGACGGCCCAACCATCCAGCGTGCGTCAAAACGTGCACTAAATGCGGGCGTGACCCTAGGAAAAACCCTACAGTTGGCAAAAACCCTACGCGATAAACACCCCGAGACCCCGATCATTCTGATGGGGTATTACAACCCGATCTATCGCTTTGGCAATCAAGCTTTTCTTGATCGCGTGAAGGACGCAGGTGTCGATGGCCTGATCGTGGTTGACTTACCGCCCGAGGAAGATCGAGAGTTAGCGATAAGCGCGCTCGATCAGGATATCCACTTTATTCGTCTCATCACCCCAACCAGCACAAAGGCACGGATAGAGAAAATCCTGCATCGTGATTCAGGATTCATCTATTACGTGTCGATCACCGGGATCACCGGAACCAAAGACATCAAGACCGGAGACATCGCCAAGCACCTAGACATCGTGCGGACACAGTCTGATTTGCCGATCGTGGTCGGCTTCGGCATTAAGCATCCTAAACAAGCTGCCGCCATTGCAAAAATCGCTGATGGAGTGGTAGTCGGTTCGGCATTGGTTGCCGCGCTTGAAGAAGGGATGTCGACCTCCGATACTGAACAGGGCATCAAAAACGCCCTAGACACCGCGCGCACACTCGCCGATGCAATGTCAAAAACCACCTAACAAAAAATGACCTGTTATGAACTGGCTTGAAAACTTCGTCCGCCCCAAATTGCAAGCACTGGTCAGCAGAGATCACAGCGACAGTGCTGAGAACAAATGGCGATCCTGCCCGAACTGCGCTCAGATGCTATTCTTGAACGATTTGCCCAAGAACCTGTATCTCTGTCAACAATGCGGACACCATTTGCGCATGCCTGCCCCAGCACGGCTTGAGAGTATTTTTGATTCGGGTTTTACGAACTTGCCCGAAGTCGCCGTTGTCGAAGACCCGTTGAAGTTTCGCGACAAAAAACGTTATCTGGACCGTCTTAAAGACTCTCGTGCTAAAATGAAATGTCAGGACGCGGTGCAATCAGCCTTTGGCACCATCGCGGGTGAAAAAGCCGTGGCTGCGGTGTTTGATTTCCGCTTTATGGGCGGTTCTATGGGCAGTGCAGCGGGCTCAGCACTCGTTCAGGCGGCGAACAAAGCCCTTAGCGAACAATGCGGCCTAATCGTTTTCACCTCCTCTGGCGGTGCACGTATGCAGGAAGGGATTATCTCCCTGATGCAGTTGCCGCGCAGTATCATCGCCACCGAGATGCTCCAACAAGCCGGACTACCGTATATCGTAGTTCTTTGCGACCCAACCACGGGCGGGGTCTCGGCGAGTTTTGCCATGTTGGGCGACATTCATATTGCTGAACCCGGTGCGACGATTGGTTTTGCCGGGCGACGCGTGATCGAGCAGACTGTGCGTGAAACCCTACCCGAGGGCTTTCAGCAGGCTGAGGATTTGATCGACAAGGGCGTGATCGATATGATCGTACCACGCGAAGACATAGCTGCGCGCCTTGGGCTACTGCTGCACTTGATGGGCGGCAAAGCTCGGCTACTCACGGAAAACGATGATTCATCAGATCACGACGATGCCGCGCATAATCATAGCGAAGACGATGGATCTGGCGTAGAAAAATCTGCGCCTGTAGTCAGCTAACCCATGATCCATAGCGATGTGATTCTTGAACGCTTGCTATCTCTGCACCCAAAGCGCATTGACTTAACGCTGGATCGTGTCTGGGCGTTACTTGAAAAACTCGATGCCCCTCAAGATCGCCTACCACCTGTAGTGCATATTGCAGGCACCAACGGTAAAGGCTCAACACTGGCTTTCATCAAGGCGATTGCCGAGTCCGCAGGATTACGCGTGCATCGTTACTCTTCGCCACATCTGGTGCATTTCCATGAACGTATTGTTCTGGCGGGGGAAACCATCCCTGAGCCCTATCTTGCGGTCTTACTTGCTGAATGCGAAGCTGTACAAAGTGATACACCAATTACATTCTTCGAAATCACGACTGCCGCCGCCCTATTGGCTTTCTCGCGCACCCCTGCCGATTTGTTGCTGCTCGAAACCGGACTTGGCGGTAGACTTGATGCCACCAACGTCGTGCGCGAACCCGCAATAACCGTCCTCAGCCGCATTGGCATAGATCACCAAGAGTTTCTTGGTGAGACCTTAACCGACATTGCGCACGAAAAAATCGCTATCGCGCGTAACAATACCACTCTTGTTGTCGGCGCACAACCAGAGGAAGCGGCACAAGTCATCGCCGACTATGCCGCTAGTCACAAAATTCGGACTTTTACCGCCGGGTTGGACTGGAGTTTTCAACGCGAAAACTCAGCCGAGTCTCTATCAGAATGGCAATGGCAGCACGAGGGTAAAAAGCTTGTACTTCCAAAACCCACTCTACACGGTAAGCATCAATTCGAGAACGCGGCCTTAGCGATTGCCACAGTAAAAATACTGCAAAAACAAAATTTTACTATTGATGATACCGATATTGTTTCTGGTATTGCCCAAGCCGAATGGCCGGGGCGCATGCAATCAGTACGCAATGGTTACTGGAAGCAAAACCTGCCTGAAGACGTTACGCTGTGGGTCGAAGGCGGACACAATCTGGATGCTGGAAAGGTTCTATCCGAGATGCTCGCCGAGCTTGATGCACCGCGTCTGATCATCGGGATGCTCAAGAACAAAGATTGCGCAGGGTATTTACAATGCATTGCACCGTATCTTGACGGGGCACAGAGTCTCACTATTCCTGATACCAAGGCCGCTCTGTCCGCAGAAGCCATCGCAAAACTACATTCACAAGTTCAGCCAGCACGCGATTTTACGTATGCGCTCGACCAAGCTGTGCGCAGTGGTGGCAAAAACCTGATCGTGTGCGGCTCGCTGTATCTGGTTGGGGCATTTTTAGCCCGCAATGAGGCGGGTACCGAGCCTGCCGATATCTAAAATCGCTATTATCGGCAGTGATATTTCGGCTCTTGGGATTGGCTATTGTCTTGATGAACAACATCAAGTCACCTTCCTTGCACACAGTCCTTACATTAGCGGTCATAACAGAACGCGCACCACACAGGAAGGCGAGGCAAATGTTTCCTGTCGACACAGCGATCAGGTCAAACTGCTTGCATGGGCTTTGCGTTTGCAATACAGACTCGACTACATTGCTGCAGAGAGCAAAGAACAATGGCCTTGTCGATTATTAAATATGAATAGAAGATTATAGCCAAACGCCTCAAGAATGATTCTATCAGTGTTGTTTTTTGAACACTTCCTCCACGGAGCAATTTGTTTTTCTGCACAGGGATATTGCCTGCGCCCATTTGTGTTCGCTGGGCGGGTGAAGATGAAGGCAGAAATTTGAGGGTATGATTTGCATCGTTGATTGTCCGGTTTATCTCGTTCCGTTGATGGAATTGTCCATCACCAAAACACCACCTGCTTCGGGATAAGGTCTGTGGTGAACCAAGCCTGACGCTGTCAATATTGCATTGAAACATGCAAGCAATGTTGAACCGGTCAGGGCACCAGTGACACTGGTCCTTCCGCACGCATGCCAATTGTGTTTGCCGTACCATCTAACCCGTGGGCATATCATGGGCACAACCGCTCTCATCAATATAAACGATGGGCTTCATCCTTATAGCCCTTGATCTTCTTCTGAAAGACACGCTGTTTGTCGTCGTCCGCTTTCGGATGCTTCAAGATTTTTTTAGGGGCTGACACCTAAGATTGAGATTTGAGAGTAGACTTGAGGTCTTTAAATAACTTTTTTGGTGAACCAGTATTAAATCGCCATTCGCACTCTTTCAAGAATATGCTGAAATATTTTTTTGGAATACCATTGAATTTTCGCATCTGCCGTTTTGCCTGATTCCAGAAGTTTTCAATACCATTGATATGATGACGTCCATAAGCAAAAAGTGTTGAATGATTGATCCTGTAGCGCTTGAACCCTGACACCGTTATACGAGCGATAGCTATCAATATAAACTAAGGCGTTGTTTTCTACCGAATAATGGGCGTCAGAGTATCCATTTTAGTATCCAGGATGATTTTTGTGTAAACATTTCCACCGCGCTTCAAAA
>JABSOH010000005.1 GCA_013216065.1 Alphaproteobacteria bacterium | reverse complement strand
CAAAAAACCTTTTCACACACAAAGAGTTCAGGAAAATACAAAAACTACGCCTAGTGAATCATCTTTCAACAAAATTTAATTAGGTAAATATGAAGTATCCAGGTAATGAAAAACCCTGAGATGCTCGGTAGTGTCCTTCAATCCTGCGAGGGCTGGACGGAAGTCCACGCGGTTTTTGGTCCGTATTGGCGTGCAGTTCAAACATCGCGGACAGGGTTATCTGGATCCAGCTTTGAGCAAAAGGACTTCCTGCTCAATCGTGATGCACGGTTTGATCGCAAGTTTGGCCATTGGTACATTCCGAACAATGTCGATTCCGAGCCGTTCAAAGATATGGCTAAACGACAACTTTTTGATTCAAATATTCTGATCCCGAAACAATTCATCGATTGAACAATTTATCCTTCTTCCGATAGCCTTTGCCTGGGCCTATTTACGCTCGATTGGGTTCAGATCAGCAGGCGAGTGTGGTGGGAGATATTCCAGGGTATGACCAGCGTTGAGGATAGCGGATTGTGTGTCTTTTCGCTTATGGTAAAGTGGCGTTATCCATCACAATAACGCGATGAGGAGGGAGTTTGGGATCAATTCCTGTGTCATCCACGCGTGATTTAAAGTATCACTGTTGATATTTCCGGCAAAATGCTGACCAAGCCATTCTTTGCAAATGGCCAGTTGATCATCAACAGATTTCGGGTTCTGATTATCATTGCTGTAGCGAGTTATAGATGGCAATTTTTTTCATGCCGGTTTATTGGCACATTTGGCGCGGATGTAAATAGGAAACTGATGAAGTGCCTGATCTAACGCTCTTTTGGGTAATTGCTGGCACATCTCGGCATATCCTCTTGGCGTATGTTGGAATTCCTTATTTCCCTTGCTTGTTTAGTATGGCAGGACATGGAAAGTAGGCCTACTTTCCCCTGCTTTGCCTTGCAAAGGGTTTCTTATTCGCACTAGAGTGCTCAACGATTTTTGCCTTCAGAGAATCGCCTGAAGGTGCGGCTTTGCTGATAAAGCCCAAACCAGAGCCGGAGGCGAACTGCTCCGGTAATCTCCCCGAAAAGTAGCTGTGTTTTTAAGTAGAATTTTCTCGGCATTATGAAAAGAGGAGATTCGAAATGAAGAGATCAAAGTTCGGCGATACCATGTTGATTCTGAAGCATGCCAAGAATGGCGTGCCTGTTTCAAAGTTGTGTCGCGACCATGCGGCAAAGCTCTACACCGAGCACACTAGACAATGCTGGATGTCCGCTCAATCTAAATCCAATTGTCAGGCGCAGAACGGAGCCGGTCTGTGACCACATCTAAGGTCGAGAAGATGAAGAAAACCATGACCCTGAAGGCGACAAGGCCATTATCGCTGGAGGTATGATCGTCCTGTGTTGACTTTGAGATCTTCCGTGATGAAGGTGGGTTTGCAGTATTTTCCCGTGGTTCGCAGGGAGGTCGTCCAACCCCGTGTTGATGTTCAGGGCTGACCGCGCAACACAATGTGAGCGATGAGCGGATGGAGTTTCTGATCCGGGATTGTCTGGGTCGGTTGTGCTTTTTGGATCTAGAGCCTGGCGAGGCGACACCTGATGCGCCCGGGCAAGGGCCGCCCGGAAGGATGTTGATGCCCGCTGGACGGTGAAGTTCCGTCAGGGTGACGGTCAGGATATAGCCATTCCGGTGTCTGGTTATAAGAGCCACATCGCCCTTGACCGTCGTTAAGGTTTCATTCGTGCCTGTGCTGTCACGGATGCTGTTCGCCCTCCCGAAGATCATCAGCAAACATGACATGGGATCGGAAGTCTGGGCAGAGAGTGCTTATCGCTCGGGAGCCAACGAAACATTCCCTACAACATGAAGCGTCTGGTCTTCTTTGAGCGACGAGCACTTACCGGACAAATCTGTCTATTCGTTCCACAATGCCTCTAGATTGAGGCAAAAACTTCAAAAATAGCGACAAATTCGACAAAAACAATCCTTAAAACTTGCCCGTAAAACAACACAGAAACCACATACACAAAATCAGTTCTTAGAGGTGTCCAAATGCGTTTAGGCAAAGCGCAGTTGCATGGATTAAAGTCGATCCAGCCCCAGCATCTGCCAACGTTCACTCGTGTGCTGTTCAAAGACAACGAGCAAGCCAAGGCATTGGGGGTGAAGTGGGATCAGCAACACAAAAGCTACTACATCTCCTCATAAAAAGTTCTAATGTGCTCTACATTTAATACGACAAAATTTTTCAATTCATATAACTGAAAAAATAATGCTAAAATTCTTCATGTTGTCAAAGTAACTTTGAAAACATATAAACAGATTTCTCATGAAATTTCTTGATACAACCGAACATTCGCCCATACCTTTTAACACCCCCGTTTCTGGTCTGGAGCGGCAATCGCTCTTCCTTGGC
This sequence comes from Alphaproteobacteria bacterium, assembly GCA_013216065.1. Lineage (GTDB taxonomy): Bacteria > Pseudomonadota > Alphaproteobacteria > JABSOH01 > JABSOH01 > JABSOH01. Next base: position 29,095 of record JABSOH010000005.1, on the reverse strand, counting down.
AAAGGCAATCCTGCTTTGGAAGTAGTTGTTTTTACTTCTACTGTAAAGCCAACAAAGGATTTGATCCGGTCAGCTTGGAAAAAACGCAGAGCAGGACGGGCAACACCTGTTCTAGCGGTGGTTTTGCATGATGACATGGTGGTATTGTGCGGCTCTATTGGTCAATCTCCACCTATCATTTGGAGTAAGGACTTTAGCCAAGCTGAGCGGTTGTGTGATGCGGCACTGAATCAGCCAGATAGAAATGCAGCAATTCGGTATTTGGACAATGCCATGCCATCTCTTGAAACCGAGTTACCGGGTATCAACAATAAAGGATTGTTGGCTCAGCATGAACTTGCTCATGGCACGCACACACGCGGTGATGATTGGCAAAAAGCAAGTGATCATGCGAGGACAGCGATTGGTTCAATCAAAAAAGACCTGCTGAGTGATCTCGGTTTCACAGTCGAAAGACTTGACAACCTTACACATCTTCTCAAATCCAGGGATCAAAGGACTGCTCTTGCGGTCTTATTGGAAGACAGTGAAGTAGCAGAAACTGGTGCTGAAAGATTCAATAATCTATCGCCAGTATCCTACGCCATGACCAAAGCTGACAACGAAGGGTTGCGATGGGTAGTTATGGTGCAGGGAGAACGCATACGGTTATATGCCACCAAGAATACTGGGGTTGGCAGGCGAGGCCGCACCGAAACTTTTGTTGAATGTCAACCTTCATTACTCGCATCGGATGATATAGGTTTTCTCTGGCTTTTATTTTCAGCAGATGCTCTGTGTGTAGATGGTTCACTGAGCAGCATTTTGGATGAATCGAAGAGATTTGCTGTTGATGTTGCTCGAGGATTACGTGAACGTATTTACGATATTGTTGTGCCAAAAATAGCCATCGGGATTGCCAAAACACGCAATATCAGCAATCCGACGAAAGAAGACATGGCCCTGACTCAGGAAATGGCGCTTGTTATTTTATTTCGTCTGTTATTTATCGCCTATGCTGAGGATCTTAATCTGCTACCCTATCACGGAAACGAGTCTTATAAATGTCGTTCTCTAAAAGCTAAAGCGCAGGAACTCGCGACGGCAGCATTAGAATCAAGGGCAATGAGCAATGGCGATCATCACTGGACAGAAACCGCTCAACTCTGGAAAGCTGTTAGCTTTGGAAACAGGGAATGGGGCGTTCCAGCGTATAACGGCACGATATTTTCTAGTGATTCGTCAGTCTCCAAGGCTGGAGCCGAACTAAACGAGATAAGTCTGCCAAACGAATATTTTGAAGAGGCTTTGCGCGCTCTCTTATTGACAGGATCCCATGAAAATGATTATGCACCGATTGATTTCCGGAGTTTAAGTGTTCGCGAATTTGGCAAGATCTATGAAGGTCTGCTGGAATCCGAACTTTCTGTAGCCGAGCAAGACCTGACTAAAGATAAAAAAGGTATTTACCTTCCAGCCAAGGATTCTGACGAAGTTTTTGTGCAGAAGGGTGAGATTTATCTGCATGATCGGTCTGGTGCGCGCAAATCCAGTGGCAGCTATTATAGCCCTGATTTTGTGGTGGAACATTTGCTTGACAGCACACTGGAACCAGCACTTGATAGCCATTTTAAGCATCTGGAAAGTCTCGGAGATGCCGACCGGGCGGAACAGTTTTTTGACTTTCGTGTTGCTGATATTGCCATGGGTTCTGGTCATTTTCTCGTTGCAGCCATTGACCGGATTGAGCGAAGATTTAGCATGTGGTTGGAGAATAATCCGATACCTGGTGTTCAACGCGAGCTTTACAAACTGCGTAACGCGGCCAGGAAACAACTCGGTGAATTGGCCGAACAGGTTGTTATTGAGGATGGTCAATTGTTGCGCAGGATGATTGCGCGGCGTTGTATTTATGGTGTGGATTTAAACCATCTAACAGTACAATTAGCACGTCTATCGATTTGGATACATACCTTTGTTCCCGGTCTGCCGCTGTCCTTGCTTGACCACAAGCTGGTGCATGGTAATGCACTGATTGGTGTTGGATCACTTGATGAAATTCGCCGAAAGTTTGACGAAGTCGGCGATAGCTTCTTGTTCAAGGTTGATGCAGATAATCTTCTTGGGCAGGCAGCGGAACCATTATTAAAATTGGCACAACTGTCTGACGCATCTCTAGAAGACATTGAACAAGGACGTGCCTTAATGAAAGAGGCGCGCTTTAAGACGCTAGAAACAAGAGCGTTGTGTGATTTGATCACCGCCCAACCTGTTGCGACAGATGTAAGTCTGAAGAAATTTTTCTTTCACGATTGGGAAAGTCAAAAGAAGGTGATTCACAATGAGCCTGCCTTTAAACTGGCAAGAGAAATTCTGGAGCCACTTTCAGCCCTTCATTTTCCTGTTGCTTTTCCCGAAGTGTTCTTAGGCCGAAATAAGGGCTTTGACGTGATATTGGGCAATCCGCCGTGGGAAAAGGTTAAGGTTGAGGAATATAATTTTTGGGCTCATCATTTTCCAGGTTTAAGAGGGTTGACCCAAAGAGAATTTGAATATCAAAAAAAGCGAATATATATTGAACGTCCTGATTTGTTGAAAGAATTAAATAATGAAAAGGAGCGAGTTGAATATCTCAGGAAAATTTTGCACTCTAGCACTTCCTATATCATGGGAGCCGGAGATTCAGATTTATATAAGGCATTTTCTTGGAGATTTTGGCATCTGATTGCACCGGAAAATGGAAAAATTGGTGTTGTTCTCCCCCGTTCAGTCATGGCTGCAAAAGGCTCTGAGGTCTTCCGTAAAGAGTTATTTAATTCTACAAATGCGCTTAATGTCACTACTCTACAGAATACTGGGCGTTGGATATTCGACATACATCCTCAATTTACCATCATCCTCTTGTCAATTTCAAAAAGCAGCACAAAAAAGCAGGAAATTACGATTCAAGGGCCGTTTACATCCAAGAAACAATTTTTGGAGAACCAACAAGAGGATGCGATGATATTTCCTATCGGTGAAATTTTGTCTTGGAATGATACAGCATCACTACCTCTGTTTCCGCATCCAAATTCAGCGGAGGTTTTTAGTCAACTTCGTCAAGCACCAAGGTTGGATTTGAATGATGGTATCAGTTGGCGCGCCAGACCTGATCGAGAACTTGATGCCACTGTACAAAAGTCACTTATGGATTTAGTTTCTGAGCAATGCCCCAAGGGATTTTGGCCTGTCTACAAAGGAGCGAGCTTTGATATTTGGAATCCAGATACGGGTAAAGTTTATGCTTGGGCTGATCCAAAAGTAGTTCTCCCATGGCTTCAGAACAAACGACTCCGTGCAAACAAGGGCGCGCATAAGGGCGTCCATAAAGAGTTTTCCGCAGATTATGTACAAGATCAAAATACACTTGCATCACTTGAAGCTAGAATAGCGTTTCGCGATGTCACAAATCGAACTAATAGCAGAACAATAGTTGCTTCTCTCATCCCCCCAAGAACCTTCATCACTCATACATGCCCCTGTTTTCTATTTCCAAGAGGTGATAAAAAGGATGAAGCATTTTTACTAGGTATTCTTTGTTCTATTCCACTCGACTGGTATGCAAGAAGTTTTATTGAAACTCACGTAACTTTTTTTATCATAAATCCATTCCCTATACCTCGCCCCGAACGCGATAATCTACTTTGCCAGCGCGTGGTTGCACTAGCAGGCCGATTGGCCTGTCCTGATGAGCGTTTTGCTGATTGGGCGGCTGAAGTTGGAGTGAAATGGGGGCCACTCGACGAAGACGACAAGGAAGATAAAATCCGCGAACTGGATGCTGTGGTTGCGCATCTTTACAGCCTGAGCGAGACTCAACTTGTTCATATTTTCGAAACCTTCCATAAAGGTTGGGATTATGAAGCGCGATTGCGCGAAGTGCTAAAACATTATCAGACTTGGAAATCTAGGATTTAGCTCATGATGAATCCTGACTTCATCGACAATCAGAACGGCAATACGATGTCTGCCGCACTCAAGGATTTTCTGGGGGCGGAAAGTAGTGGATTTTCCGAATCATCTACCGCTGTTGATGAAGCGCGTATTGCCACCGCATTTTTCAGCCCGGAAGGTTTTTCACGCATTGCACCTGCTATTTCGTCTATCCCTGATATTAAACTGATGCTTGGCACTGACCCGTTGGCAGAGCCTGAGCGTTGGCAAAAACAACTTGGTGAGACACATGAACGATTTTTAACTCGCAAACTTCGTGATCATCTTCGAAAGCAAGAAGATAACCTGAGAGTTGAACGTGATCATTTGCCATTCACCCGCGATATCAGGTCTGCTTTGCGTCAACTGGTCTCTTCACTTCGCAGTGGCAATATGCAAGTGCGACGTTATGAACAAAACTTTATGCACGCCAAAGCCTATATTTTTACACCAGTAACGACAGACGCACATGGCAAGTCTAAAGGCATTCTTGCCGGGTCATCAAACCTGACCGCTGCCGGGCTTTCGTCAAATCTTGAATTGAACCTTGGTCGCTATGACACACAGACGGTTGAAAAAGCAAAGGCGTGGTTTGATGCGCTTTGGCAAGAAGCGACGCCCTTCGACTTGGCGGCTTTCTTTGAAGAAATATTTGAGCCGAAGACCCCATTCGAAATCTTCTTACGTGTATTGTTCGAACTGTACGGCGAGGAGGTTGAACAAGAACAGAAAATTGATGAGAACCTTCCGTTGACCAGCTTTCAAAAGCATGGAGTGGTGCGTGCTCTTCGTCTTATTAAAGAAACTGGTGGTGCTATTGTTGCTGATGAAGTCGGCCTTGGTAAAACTTTTATTGCTGGTGAAGTTCTGGCGCATTATCAAGACAAACGACAGCGTGCCTTGTTAATTTGTCCAGCGGCATTGCGCGATACATCTTGGTGTCGCTTTATTAGCGACCATCAATTGCATTTAGAAGTGGTTTCTTTTGAGGAACTATCGCGTGACAAGCAAATGTATGATGAAAACCGCCGTCCGCATGCAACACAAAATCATCTTGAGCGGAACATTGACGAATACCAACTCATTATTATTGATGAGGCACATAATTATCGTAATCCGGACTCAGACACTCGCGCCGACGCGCTACGTCGGCTTTTGTATGGCAAACGCAAAGACTTGCTGATGCTCACGGCGACACCAGTCAATAACTCTCTGTGGGATCTATATCACCTGACGCGGTTCTTTATTAAACAAGATTCGTTCCTGGCTCATAAGGGTATCATTTCTATAAAAGAAAGGTTCAACTTGGCGATGAGAGTCAATCCGAATGATCTTTCGCCCGACGTGCTGTACCCTATTGTTGACGCCACCACAGTCAAGCGAACCAGGGAATTTATCAAGAAGCATTACCCGGGCGATTATATTTTGGATCCAGATGGCAGGCATATGCCGATTGTATTCCCAGAACCAAAAGCCCTGTCGGTTCGGTATAAACTGGATAGCTTAATGCCCGGTTTGTTTGACACTATTGAGAGTTATCTGGACCCGGAAAATGCTGCTGTTCTGAGCTTTGCAAGATACAAGGCCGATGCCTATTTAAAAATTCCAAACCCTGAGGAAGAACGTACAGCACATGCTGTTACAGGCTTATTATTAAGTGGGCTTCTCAAACGCTTTGAGTCATCAACTCAGGCGTTTCGCATTTCTGTGAATCGAATGGTCTATCAGCACAAAGAATTTTTGAAAGCTCTTCGCAAAGGACTTGTTGTTTCAACCGCTTTTTTCAAAGAAATCTCTGGCTCGGATGACGATGATTTTGACGATTTGTTGAACGGAAGCGAAAATACCGCTGACGCAAGTCTATATTGTGTTTCACGTCTGGAATCGGATGTTCAAAATGATTTGGAAAAGTTGCAAAAACTTTTGTCGATGTTATCGGCAATCTCTAAGGATCACGACCCTAAACTGAAACAGCTTGCTAAAGAACTCGAATTTATTGCTGCCCAGGCTAAAGATGAGTGCAGTTCGACCCAGGATGAAATGCAACGACGGAAAGTTATTATCTTTTCTTTCTTCGCTGATAGTGTGCGTTGGATTCGAGATTTCCTATTCGAAGAGATTAACCGAAACCCAAAATTGTCAGCTTTTAAAGGTCGACTTGATATAGTTGTGGGCAGTGGTCCGGGGGAAGAGAACAATAAAGCCACAATTGCGGCAAAGTTCGCTCCCGAAACCGCGGGGGGAAGCACATCCACCGAAGATCTGACAGACATCTTAATTAGTACCGATGTTTTGGCAGAGGGTGTTAATCTTCAGCAAGCAAGGCACATTATCAATTACGACATGCCATGGAATCCTATGCGATTGGTACAGCGTCATGGCCGAATTGACAGAATTGGCAGTAAGCATGATCGCGTGTTCATGCGGACAATTTTTCCTGCTGACAGACTGAACGCATTGCTCAATCTCGAAGAACGGATTGCACGTAAAATTGCCATGGCAGCCGCATCTATAGGCGTTGTCTCTCCAATTGCGGATGTAGCAGGTGGACAAAAAGTATTTGCCGAGACACGGGAAGAAATTCAAAAATTGCTGGAAGAAGATGCGTCCCTTTACGAGCGGGGTGGCACTAAAAGCAGCACCCAAAGCGGAGAGGAATATCGTCAAACGTTACGCAAAGCCTTGGATAGCGATAAAGAAGCCATCGTTAATATTCCATGGAAATCTGGTTCAGGGATGCTTAAGGGAGAAAATCGGGGAATATTCTTTTGTGCAAAAGCCGGTGAGAGAACTTATCTAAGATTCGTTCACACACACTCAGACTGGACATCAATAGTAACATCTGAAGCAGAAGACTGCATGGCTACAATACCAAAAATTGACGGTGAACTAGGCACTTGTCTTAGATATATTGAATGTGGTCCGGATGAGATGCTTAATTTTACTGAAGAAGCACAAGATGCTGCATATGATTTGTGGTTATTAGCCAGAAAAGACATCTGGAAGTCTTGGATGCATGAAACAGATCCTGCCAATCTGCAGCCTAAGGTTAGACCAATAAACTTGAAGGTTGCGGAATTTTTGAGAAGCGCGTCTCCAACTGACATTGATCAAGACCAGATAAAGAAGGCGGTGGGTATTATTGAGTCTCCCTGGCCAAGACGCGACGAGAAGTCATTAAGGGCGTGGTTTGACGAAGACCTGTCAGAGAGTGCAAAAATACGGGAACTCGTTAAACACGTTTTAGATTCAGGCCTTGAAGCGCCAAAACCACCTGAAGTTCTTCCGCCAATCAAAGAGGACGACATTGAACTTCTTGTTTGGTTAGCGATAGAAAAAATCAAGCCCCACTAGCTTTAGCTGGCAGGGCATTGATAATGCGTGCGTTACTATGCGCGTCTATTGATGCTGATGCCTTGGCTTTATCGGTGAGGTTTTCGGTCACGCCAGAACCGGGGAAGATAATGGCTCCGATGGATTTTGCGGCGATTAAGTCTTCGTTGCAGACAGGTCCGGCACGTTTGCGGCCATATTTGTTCCAGTCCGGCTTGAAGATGATCTGTGAGATATATTCGCCTCTTTTTCAGCGCGATGTAGTCTACGCCCTAGTGTGCGCCACCACCGTGGATCAGGACAAGATTGGGATGTGTTTGATGTAGAGGCACCAGCATAGACTCTGGCATGATCGTTGTAGTTTATGCCTCCAGCGATGAAGGCCTTGTCGCCTTCAGGGTCATGATTTTCTTCATCTTCTCGGCCTTGATGTGGTCACAGACCGGCTCCATTCTGTGCCTGACAATTGGATTTAGAGGTTTGAGCGGACATCCAGCATTGTCCAGTGTGCTCGGTGTAGAGCTTTGCCGCATGGTCGCGGCACAACTCTGAAACAGGCACGCCATTCTTGGCATGCTCCAGAATCAACACGATATCGCCGAATTTTGATCCCTTCATTTCGAACTTCTTCCTTAAACATAATGCCGAGAAAATTCTACTTAAAAACACAGCTACTTTTTGGGGAGATTACCGGATAGTTCGCCTCCAGCTCTGACTTGGGCTTTATCAGCGAAGCCGCACCTTCAGGCGATTCTCTGAAGGCAAAAATCGTTGAGCCTCGAAGAGGCAAATGAGACCACGTTGAGCACCGAAGGAGCGAATAAGTTGACCATGTTCAAGTAAGGATGACTTAATTTTGCACTTTGTCGCACTTCTAATGTTTTGTTGCTTCTGTATGATCAGTTTTTAGCTTTGATCAACTCACCATCAGGAAAGTAGACATGAAGAAAATCGCCATCTATGCCCGTTACAGTGATAGCAAACAGAACCCTAAATCGGTTGACGATCAGATTGCAGATTGTCTGCGTTATATGCAAAAACACCATCTGGGCAGCGATCCCCTGATCTTTACCGACTGCGCCATCACCGGACAACATGCCAATCGTAACGGCTACCATAGACATGGTGAATACCCTGCGGGCAGGTTGGCTGTATCTGATTCTGGCAGTAAGGTCTCGATCGGCTTTCCCGCAATCTGACCGAAACTTCCAGTCTGTATAAATTGTCAAGATACTACGATACGGATATGATCACGGTGATTGACGGTAAAATCACCCAGTTGCACATAGGTTTTAAGGGAACGATGAATGATTTGTATTATAGACACGATGAAGCATCAGGTGATGCGCTCGCATCGTAACCGGATCAAGGAAGGCAAGATGCTCAGCCTGCCTTACGGGTCAGGGTCATGTTGCGCAATGGTCGTGGAGTCAAGGGTGAACGTGAGATCGACGACGAAAAAGCCAAAACGATTCATAAAACCTTTGTCCTCTACGCTCATGGGCATAGTCGGGGCTCGATCGTCGCAACCATGAACGAACAACAAATCCCGTCTCCGACGGGTGGCCTATGGACCAAGCAGTCAATTAACGGCAATCGCAAGCGTCGTGGGGGCATCCTGAACAACGAGATTTATCGTGGCCGCCGCATCTGGAACATGAAATCACTCAGGATGAACCCGGAGACGGGCAAAAAGAAATATGTCATGCCCCCCCCAGTCCGAGTAGGAAGTCGATTATCTGGAGCATTTGCGGATCATTTCTGAAGAACTCTGGTTCACCTGTGAAAAGCGTAAGGATAGTGACACATCTTCTAAAACACGTAAAAAATCTGCACATTATGTCAAAAACCCTCTGGGTGGGCTGGTCTATTGTGGCGTTTGTGGTTCGGTAAAAACCCTGGCCAATCGTAGGCGTTTCGTTTGTTCATCCTTCCGTCAGCATCGTTGCTGCAAGAATTCGCGCGGGATGGATGATGAGCAAATCCCCTGGCATATATTTCGGGTCTTGCAGGAAGAAATTGCCGCGAAGTCGCCCGCCAAATGGAAATCGTTCTTTCGCAAGGCTTGTGGCAAAGACCTGGCAGAAGCCAAAAAAGCGAGCAGGCAAATCCAGAGTCTTGAGGATAACATTTCATGTCTGATCCGTTCTGTCGAAAAGCGGGGCGTGGAGATGGATGAGATAGTTGCAAAGTTCGACAACCTGAATGAGGAAAGGGTGCAATTACGATCCTGTATTTACAAGCGCACTGTTTTGGTTGAAGGCAATGTTCAGGTTGAGTTAGCCGCCGCGATAGAGGAATTGCGCATCGGTTTGTTGCACAAGCAAAAGAACGATATCTGGCGCGCACAACCGGATAAATTGCTGGATAAGGTGATCCTGCATCCGATTACCGAGTCGCGCACTGGTGAAACCATTGATGTGCAGTTGAAGCCCGATAGCTGGGTAGAGTTTTACCGCATGCTGAAAATTGGCTCATACGAATCCCCTTCTACTCCCTGCCATGCAGTTGCCATCTGATCGATTTCGGTAGATCAAGCTGTCCATCCGCTGCCTTTAGGGTCATGCCTCTGAGATAGCCGACCGGACTGTGAATAGCCCCCCCTAGCCTCAATCAGCGAAACGCATGTGGCCGCAAGCTGGGAACCCATGATGCGCACCGATTCCTGCCAGGCGTGCTTCGATATGCCGAGCAGAACGCAGTTCTTCTCAGCACCAGACTGGAGATGTTGATCGGCTCCCCATGGATCATCTGGTGCATATGGCCGTTGTAGGGAATTTCGATCAACTGCATGGCATCAGCCAGACTAACAGGTTGATTCTGCCTGCGACGTTTTGCTGTTTGCCGCGCAATGGGGGGCAAATGGTTGGCGTGGGGGATATCCCCCCACGCCAACCATTTTACAATAAGGTTGATCGTTTGTATTGTAGTCTTGTATTAGTGTCGGAAGTAATTTCCGGCCATGGCGGAAGTTTTGGCTGACATCGATACATTCCTTTTCCGCCGATTGAGGCGAGTCCTGGACGGTATTTTTGTCCTCAGTCTGCTTCTGCTGACGATACCACTGGACGACTTGAGCCCATAAGCGCTCCAGTTTCTGCTGAAGATGGCTGAGCTTGTCAATGCTCCAGTTGAAGCGTTGCCGGATCGAAAGCACTGGATCAGCAAGTTCAGTCAATGGGTCCGGCAGGGCATTGATGATCTGACGCCTTAAACCGGAGATCCGCTTGCGGCGTTGCTGATGGAGTTGTTCTTCCGAAACCATGCTTTCTTTCATGGCCTGCAATTCATCCAGTCGCTCCAGCACGGGTTTCAGATCGAGACCGTTGGCCCAATGATGCGATCCTGTTGATCGCGTTGACCACCGCGTCGATAGTTACCCGAATCGGCGTAGGCGACCAAACCGAGATCGACTAGCCTTTGCGTGTTGTTACGCACTTGGCGATCAGACACCGAAAGTTTGTAGGCCAGTCGTTGTACCGATAGCCAACAGATACAGAGATTACCCGCTTGCCAGTCGACATCATTGCTATGACACAGCAGAATTTCATATTGTCTGGCTGCTCCCCTGGACAGGCCAAGCTGTGGCACTGTGTTGCGGACGAGTTGTAAAATCTGAAATCTAGTCATCCCATCAGGAATGGCATGGTTTCTGGTGTCATGATCCTGTTGTATTCTTTGATCTGTTGTATGTTTCCTTGCTTTCACATAGGTCATAATTTGCTCCCGAAAAGGAGACACGAAAAGGTCAAAAACCCCACCACCAAAGCACAACCGCTTGACGGTGTTTGACTCCTGAGATAGACGGAGTCTGTTGCTATTCTTTGTCTAGGCGCCGGGTGCTTTGTGCATCTGGCGTTTTTTTATCTGGTCATTTTCGTGTCCTGAGCGCGAACACTTGGCTCCAGCCACAGACCATGATACAGAGATTCATCGTCAAGACTGCCTTGTGGTGGAGCCGAGGGGGATCGAACCCCTGACCTCTACAATGCCATCGTAGCGCTCTCCCAGCTGAGCTACGGCCCCTTTATGCGTTCTCTTTTATATGGGCTTTGGGGCAGCGCGCAAGAGAATTCTTCCATGTCATATGCCCCCTATTCCTTTGACACATACAGCCTTGCAGAGCAGCAGCACACGCACTAGAATGGAAGTCTTTTCTCTGTTGGACTGTGCCCCCACCACACGGTGGTAGAGTTGATTATCGTTGGGTTCTCGCGGGTCTCATCTTGGTGAATTGGTGCGCAGGGTGCTTTTGTACCACGCTACGGATGACTTGTGGCATCAGCATATCTTTGCCGTCTGTGGTATCTGCGCGCTCTGATGCTGGGTTGGTCTTGCTTGGAGTCCATGGAGTTTGGCCATATGGTCACGAACGTACCGTGGCTAGGTGTGGTTCTGCTGATCGCATGTATTGCGAATTCGAACCTATCGGAGATTTTGCTGTCACGCACGGATATCCCGGGCCTGAAATAAATCATCCTCATGACGCTCGGGTTTGCTTTGGCTCAATCCCTCAGTCTATGTCGATACGGCATTTTTACTCGGTTTAATCTCGACGTAGTTCACCAGCATCCCTGCCCGGCATCGCCATTTCCTTGAGCGCAATCGCCGAATCCTTCAGCGTTCTCTTCGCGCTTAGTTACGGCGCAAGATTGCTGGCATCTATGTTCCAGAATCCCGGTTACTGGCATTACGTTGATCTCAGCGCCAGTCTTTCGTGATCGGCGGCACAGCTTGGCTATAAAGCCCTAATTGGACCATAGTTTCAAAGCCTTAGATAACGGCGTTAGTCCCAACGGGTTTGCCTGAGAACTCACCCATCGCATCGATGATGATGCCCCAGAAGTATTCGGTCTGCGCAATATCAAACAACAGCAGCAAGCGTAGAGTCTTGCCAATATCGCAACGGATCACCACCATACTCGTGCACGCTGCCAAAGTTTGGGCAACGTCGAGATTGCCAAATACATGATCACGCAGATCAACCGCACAGATTTTCGCCATCATGGTTGCTGCGTGTTCTCCAGACAGGCTGAAGCAGCCATGGGTCAAGTCCCGTGGTGCCAGATAAGCGATATGCTGATCACCAGCATCGCGCCGAGCTTGCCAAACATCCCGTAATGCACTGATATCAGCTTCGGCTTTAATATGCGGTGCAACGGTCATGACTTCGGCATTAGAGAGCCTCGCAATCAACCCGCCCTTCGACATCAGAAGCGCAGTGTTGTTGAACCCCGGAAAGTAAGTACCCGCTTGTTGCACGAATTCGCTACAGCCCTTGCCCTTAAAACCACCCCGTGCCAGCAAGGTCAAATCTGCCAGTGCAAGTTGCGCAACAGCGGCTTTCTCTACTCCTGCATCGCCGTAATCAGCAACCACTGCACGTTGATCATCAAGAGCTGTAAAGTTCGCTCCTAAACCTTGGTGGATACGATAGATGGGACTACGATGTGGAAAGTCGTTGGGATTTATCGGCGCGGGCATGATTACAACTTCTGACGAGCATTGTCGGGATCATAGAAGTGCGGCGAAATGATCTCGGCTTGGTGAAGAGTTCCGTCATCGCATTTGATCGTGATATGATTACCAATCTGGGCGTCTTCGCGTGCGCAATAGGCAAACCCGATCACGGCATTAAGCGTCGGAGACAACCAGACCGAAGAAATAAATCCGGTCATTTTGTTGTTCTTCAAAACTAGGTTGGATTCCTGCGGCATAGACGTGATGCCGCTTGGCAAACGGAAGCCGACCTTCTTGCGCTTGGACAAAGCCCGATTGCGCAATTCGATCGAGCGCTTGCCAATAAAGAACGGTTTCTTCTGCGTAATCGCCCAAGTCATGTTGATCTCTTCGGCAGTACTCATGGCATCGGTATCCTGACCAACGATGAAGTGTCCCTTCTCTAACCGAAGTACCCGTTGAGTTTCGAGGCCGAACGGTTGAATGCCAAATTCCTGCCCTACGGCTAAGACCTGATCCCAGACATACTCTGCGGCTGTTGCAGGAACATGAATTTCATAGCCCAATTCACCAACAAAACCGACGCGAAACACGATTGCCGGAATTCCTGCAACTTGAAATTCACGAAGCCCCATATATGGAAAGCCTTCAGCGCTTATATCGACCTCATCAGACACTAATTTTTGCAGAACCTTGCGCGCATTCGGGCCGGCGAGGTTCATGCCACCGTAAGCCGCAGTGACGTTGATGATATTGATGTCCATGTGCCACTGAGCGTTCAGCCACAGCATTTGGCGACAGACCCGATCGACCCCACTTGAAGTTGCCGTGATGTAGAAACGATCCTCAGCCATACGGCAAGCCACCCCGTCATCAATCACGGTACCAGCTTCGTTGGTCATCAACAAGTAACGCGCACGCCCTATGGGTTGTTTTAGATAGGCGAATGTGTAGACTCGGTTCAGAAATTGCGCAGCATCGGCACCTAAAATTTCCAGGCCACCAAGCGTGGATACGTCGATCAGTCCGACATTCTCACGGACATTTCGCACCTCGGAATTAATCTCAGCCACCCGATCGACACCAACACCATAATGCCCGGGCCGCCACCACGCACCGACACGCATTGCGTGTCCGCCGAGTTCAGCGTGACGATGATGCATCGGCGTCAAACGCTCAGGCGAAAACACTCTCCCGCCCATAACGCCCAGGGTTTCGCGACTAAACGGCGGACGTGCTGTCGTGACACCCACATCACGCACTTGCCGATCCGTGGCCTCTGCCACCAAACGCGCGGCGTTCAGTGCCGCATGCCGCCCCTGACTTGGCCCCATTCCAACCGTCGAGAAACGCTTGACCAACTCAAGTTCGTTGTAGCCTTCCTTGACCGCGTTACGGATATCCTTAACCATCAGGTCTTCGTCAAAATCGACAAAGTTTTTGTCATCTGGATGCTCAAAAATCGGCCAAGGATGATTGACCTGCACCATCACTGGCAAAAAGTCTGCCGCCAATGAATGAGTGATTTCAAGGCCATCCAGTGCTTGCGCTGCTGCACGTTGTCCATCAGCCTGAACGTCATCAGTAGCAAACACACCGTTCAGCGACCCTGCCAAATGGAAACCTTTGGGCAGATTTTCGATCGAGAAAATCGCCGTGTCGTCGTCATAACCGAGTTTCCCGCCAGCCTGCAATGCCAACTGATAGGTCGGGGTGTACCCCACCGACATACAAATCAAATCACAGGAAATCTGCTGATGTTCCTTGGCAATCGTCCCCTTCCCGGCGATCTTGCCAAACTCCACACCGTTGATGTGGTGCATGTTCCGATCAGCCTTTGCAGCGTAAATCGCGCTGCCGTAATGAATTCGCAACCCTGCAGCAACGCAACCGTCGTGCAAAGTCGCCTGTGCCAAAGCGAGATCACGCATTTCAATAATCTGTACCTGAGCGCCCGCCTCGCGCAATTCTAGCGCAACCCCATAACCATCATCATTTCCGGTCAGCACTACTGCATTTTTGCCTGGCAAAATGCCATACAGATTCATCAAGCGTTGTGCAGCACTGCCCATCATCACACCGGGCAGATCGTTGTTGTGGAAAATCGCGGGCTGCTCTAGCGAACCAGCCGCCAAAATGAACTGCTTAGCACGCACCTTATGTAGGCGACAACCCTTAATGACGGCGAGCCAATGATCCACATACCACGCATTACAAACGGTATCGGTCATGACGGTGATATTCGCGCTCTCAGCAATGGTCTGTCGCAACTGTGCGCACCGCGCCCGAAGCCGTTTGCCTTTGATATCAGCACGCGCATAATTCATCGCACCGCCCAGAATAGGGTTTTCGTCAACCAACAGCACCGAAGCCCCGTGTTGCGCTGCACTAATCGCAGCCGACATGCCCGCTAAACCACCACCTGCAACAACAACATCATAATGTCCGTAAGCCTTATCGTAGTAACCGCCGCGGTGACGAGTATCGACCTTGCCAAGCCCCGCCTTGGCGCGGATAATCGGCTCCCAAATCCGATTCCTGATCCCTTTCGGACGGAAAAATGCCCGATAGTAAAACCCAACCGGCAGAAAGCGTGCAACCTTACTGATCTCGGCCTCTTTGTCGTTCATCAACGATCCAGTGTAGTTTTGCGCTTCGACTTGCAACCCATCGGTAATCAATGTCTTATCAGCAAGCACGTTCGGCATACCTAACAATTGTACCAGCGTATTAGAATCCTGCCCTGCCATGGTCAAAATGCCGCGCGGACGATGGTACTTGAAAGAGCGCGACAACACCCACTGCCCAGCACCTGCAAGCGCACTAGCAATGGTGTCTCCAGCATACCCTTGGTAGGTTTTGCCCTCAAAAGTAAACGTGATCGGCTGTTTCTGATCGATCAGCAAGGCGCCGGGTAAACGGGCACGCTTAACCATCGGATTCTCCTGTGTTGAACGGTTCTGGGAACAGTTCAGCAATGGTGTAAGTTGCAAGTATTTCATCGCTGACAGTATGACGATCGGCGATAAACCAATAATTGGTTGGCGTATGACACCACCACTCGCGCACCACGCCAGCAGTGTTGTTGGCAAAGAACACAAATTCTGCCCATGCACGGTCATCGACTGTGTCTGGCACGGGCATCTTGTTTACCTCACCAAAGGTGATAAACTCCGCGATATTACGCGGTCCGTTCAAAGGACAATGCATGACTTTCATCCGACTGATCCTCTTCTAATGGCTGGCGGCGGTTGCGCCCATCTCATTGACGAGCCCGAAGTCGTAGAAACGCTCGACACCGAAAGGCTGCAACACCTCAGGGACTTTTTGCTGCGCCACCATTTGTGCAACGTATTTCCCACTTGCAGGAGTTGCCTTGAAGCCCCAAGTCCCCCAGCCCGCATCAAGCCAGTAATTGTCCAATTCAGAAGGCCCCATAATTGGACTGTAATCCGGGGTCATGTCTACGATGCCCGCCCATTGCCGCAAAATTGGCACATCAACGAGGAACGGGAACATCTCGCATGCGTGTCCGGCAAGATCCTCTTTCAACTCAAGGGATGAGCGCGTCGAGTACAACTCGTATGGATCCGGGCCGCCACCAATCACCAACTCACCGCGCGAAGTTTGCGAGACATAACAATGCAGCGCGGTGGAGGAAACCATCGGGTTGATAAACGGCTTCATCGGCAAGGTCACCATGGCCTGCAAAGGGTATGAACGGATCGGCAAGCGAATACCGACCATTTTTGCCACCACCGATGAATGACCTGCGACGGCCTGCACTACCTGTCCGCACTGGATATCACCGCACGAGGTCTTCACCTTGGTGACGCGGTTGCCCACGACTTCAAACCCGGTGACTTCGGTACGCTGATGCACTTCGACCCCTAGTTCCATGGCACACACGGCATAACCCCAAGCCACAGAATCGTGACGACCGGTTAATGCGTCGGGATGCCAAAGCCCGGCGAGAATCGGCTGAGCATGAATATCCAATTCAAGATTGGGGACAATCTCTTTGATGGTCTGACGATCCACCACCTCGATCTCCGTTCCACGATGCTTACTAACCTCAGCACGCATTCGGAACGAGCGTATCGTCGCATCACTGTGTGCAAGCGTGAGTTGGCCACGGTTGCTCATCATCATATTGTAGCCGAGTTCGTTCGAGAGTTGGCCGTACATGCGCACCGCCTCGGCATAAAAATTTACTGATTCTGGCGTGATATAATTCGAGCGAATCACCGCAGTGTTCCGTGCTGTATTCCCACCGCCGATATAACCCTTATCAAGGACGCAAATATTGCGAATATTCCAATAGCAGGCCAAATGGTACGCCACCGCGAGGCCATGGCCACCACCACCAACGATCACGATATCGTAGCTCTTCTTAAGATCGCCCGGGGCGACAAAGTCTGGCTTGCTGGGATAACGTTTGCTCAAACCATATTTTAGTAATCCGAATGGCATCGCTTGCTCCAGAGGCAGGATTCCGCAGACGCGGATAATTCTGTCAAAATGCCCCCCTCTTTTGGCACGAAGGCCAAACACATACAAGCGTATTTTAGGAAATTTTTCACTCAAAAATTTAATTTGATATGCTTTTAGAACAGATTGCTCACTGCAATGAAAATTTTTAATTATCAAATACTTCATTAAACTACACTGATTTTTTTCTTAATCACTGTTTTCAAAACTCTATCACAAACCAAATATAGAGAACCGATTCTAAACCATCTAAATGTGCGTTTTAGGAACCGAATTTCTACAGAGGCTCAATTCTGATCTAACCCTTGCGAAGGATGACGATTCTAGAGCAGTTTTTGATCATATTGAGCGATTCTGACGGGGCGTGTTTCAGCGCCGGCTCACTTCGCCAATCGATAAACAGAATTTATTCACTATAACCGTAAGCCGCTTTGATCTATGGTGATCGTCCTTGTTTGTGTGACTTTTATATCGCATACGCATATATTACACACGCACCAACGACTTTGGGGGGACACCACCATGACTCAAGCCTTCTTGCAACATCTTGCCACGCAAATTTCCGACGCGAAGGACAATGGATTATTCAAGACTGAAAGCGTGATTACCTCGGCACAGGATGGCGAAATCACTCTGGCAGACGGGCGTAAGGTACTAAATTTTTGCGCCAACAATTATCTTGGTCTCGCACACCATCCTACGCTTGAAGCCGAGGCCAAACAGGCCATCGAAGATCATGGGTACGGCATGGCCTCAGTGCGGTTTATCTGCGGAACACAGGACACCCACCGTGGGCTGGAACAGCGCTTGGCAGAATTTCTCGGCTTTGACGACTGCATACTGTATCCGTCGTGTTTTGATGCCAACACCGGACTGTTCGAGACCCTACTTGGAGCGGAAGATGCAATCATTTCGGATCGCCTGAACCATGCTTCGATTATCGATGGGGTACGGCTGTGTAAGGCAAAGTGTTATCGCTACAACAACAACGATATGCAGGATTTAGAGCAACAACTGATCAAAGCTCAGGGTCAGCGTTTTCGTCTGATTGCCACCGACGGCGTGTTTTCGATGGATGGCATTATTGCTAACCTTAAAGGCATTTGTGATTTGGCAAAAAAATACGATGCCATGGTGATGGTCGATGAATGCCATGCCACGGGCTTTTTAGGTGCTCGAGGACGGGGCAGTATCGAATATTGTAACGTGATGGGGCAGGTTGATATCGTCACTGGTACGCTGGGCAAAGCCTTGGGTGGGGCATCTGGTGGCTACACTGCAGCCAAGGCCGAGATGGTGTCCTGGCTTAGACAACGCTCAAGACCCTATCTGTTCTCGAACAGCTTGGTACCCTTGATTGCACAGACCACGATGAAGGTTCTCGATATGATCGAGCAACAGCATGAATTGCGCCAACGCTTGCAGGATAACACCCAACTCTTTCGTAGTGAGATGACTAAGCTCGGTTTCACTCTAGCTGGTCGTGATCACCCGATTATTCCGGTGATGCTGTTCAATGCTAAATTATCGCAGGATGTAGCGGCAGCGATGCTGAAGAAAGGGGTTTACGTGATCGGATTTTTCTATCCCGTGGTGCCAGAGGGACAGGCGCGGATTCGCACCCAGATGTCGGCAGCACACAGTACTGAACAGGTCAAGCAGGCGATTACGGCCTTTGCCGAGTGTGGGCGAGAATTTGGCATTATTTCATAGATCATAAACCAATAAGGTTAGGACACAGAGATGAAAGCACTCGTGAAACAAAACCCCCACGCAGGTTTATGGATGCAAGACGTGGCGATTCCAGAACCCGGATCGCAGGATGTACGGATTCGTGTGACCCATAGCGCGATTTGTGGCTCTGATGTCCATATTTATAATTGGGATGAATGGGCACAGGTCGTGGTGCCAACTCCGATGGTGGTCGGACACGAATTTTGTGGCGTGATCGAGAAATTGGGCAGTGATGTGACGCGCTTTCAAGTGGGTCAACGAGTATCTGCCGAAGGCCACATCGTTTGCGGTACCTGCCGAAACTGCCGCGCTGGACGCGGACATCTGTGCCGCAACACCAAAGGGATTGGGGTCACACATCCGGGATCCTTTGCGGAATATATTGTGGTACCGCAGCACAATGTTTTTGTGCTGCCTGAAGACATCCCCGACGAACTTGCCGCGATTTTTGATCCGTTGGGAAATGCTGTACACACAGCATTGAGTTTTGATTTGGTCGGAGAAGATGTCTTGGTCACCGGTGCTGGTCCGATTGGCATTATGGGGGCGTTGGTCGCACAGTCGGTGGGTGCGCGAAAGGTGGTGATCACCGACATCATCCCCTATCGCCTTGATTTGTGCCGCAAACTTGGAGTGCAATACGTGGTCGATGTCGGCCAGCAGAAGCTCTGCGATGTGATGAGCGAGATTGGCATAACCGAGGGTTTTGATGTCGGGCTTGAGATGTCCGGTGCCGCCATGGCCATGCGCAGCATGATCGACATGATGAACTATGGCGGTAAAATCGCCATCTTAGGGATATCTCCGGTGGCCTTCGAGATCGATTGGAACAAGGTAATTTTCAAGCTCTTACACTTGAAGGGGATTTCTGGCCGAGAGATGTTCGAGACTTGGTATAAAATGACAGCTTTGGTGCAAAGCACACTTGATGTTACGGGCGTGATCACGCACCGTTTTGGCATCGACGACTTCGAAGAAGGCTTCGCGATAATGCGCTCGGGTCAATCGGGCAAAGTGATCCTTCAGTGGGATATGTAAACTGGGGCGTGTGATGGACACCTCCTGAAACGATTTCCGCAAGGTGCCCAGGCTATTTTAAGTCAGGTGCCAGCCCCGCAAAGAGCATTTTCATTTTGCAGTCGAGAACGCGTACACCTCACGCACTCAGTAATGCCTTCTAAGATCACCGCCACCCGATCCTGCTCGGGGAAGAGTTGCAACAAAACCGCGTGCGCCGGGAACCATAAAATATCACGAATTTCAGTCTCACTATGGCTCGGTTTGTGCGGCACCATCAACATCGCGGCACTCAGCAAAACCCGCCTGTACATCAAGCCACAGGCATCCGGGTTTCGATCAGCTCGGCCCAGAATGACGACCCCACAGGGATCACGTTGTCATCAAAATTGTACTCGGGATGATGCACCATCACAGTATCTCCATTACCCACCAAAATATAGGCACCAGGGCATTCTTCAAGCATGTATGCAAAGTCCTCGCTACTCATGATCAGTGGAACCTCCTGCACCTTCTTGCTCGAAACTTTCTGTGCGACCTCAGCCGCAAAAACCGTCTCGGCCTCGGCATTCACCATCACCGGATACCCGCGGTGATAGTTTATCTCGGCCTTGGCACCAAAAGCCTCAGCCGTCGCAGAAACGATCCGACGAACTTTTTCTTCGGCCATATCGCGTACATCGTTTTCCAACGTGCGCACCGTGCCGCGTAGCAACACCCGCTCCGGAATTACGTTGAAGGCTTCGGATTCGGTACGGAACGTACACACAGACACCACAATCTGTTTCAGTGGATCGGTGTTTCGGCTGGCAATAGACTGGATTGCTACCACTACATGGGCAGCAACCAGCGTGGTATCAATCGCATCGTGCGGACGCGCCGCATGCCCCCCAAGCCCCTGAACTTGCACTTCAAACTGATCCGCAGCCGCAAAAAATGCTCCAGAACGAATCGCAAACTCCCCCAAAGGTATGCCCGGCATATTGTGCATGCCATACACTTCCTGAATGCCAAATCGCTCCATCATGCCCTCATCGCACATAACTTTACCGCCACCGCCGCCCTCTTCCGCAGGTTGAAAAATCACCACCACCGTGCCACCAAAATTGCGGGTTTCCGCCAAATACTTCGCAGCACCCAGTAGCATCGCCGTATGCCCATCGTGACCACAGGCATGCATTTTCCCCAGCGTGTTGGAGGCATAGGGCAAATCCGTCGCCTCGAAAATCGGTAAAGCATCCATATCCGCACGCAGACCGACTACTTTGCCCGAAACCGAGTTTTTACCTCGAATTACACCGATAACGCCGGTTTTCGCCAGCCCAGTCACCACCCTGTCGCAGCCAAACTCTCGCAATTTCTCCGCTACAATACCGCCAGTGCGTACCGTATCGAACATCAATTCTGGGTTTTGGTGTAAATCACGCCGCCAAGCGGTGACTTCATCGTGAAATTCGGCAATTCGGTTTTTGATAGGCATGACAACCCTTCGCAAAGAATGATGAGCAGAACACTTCCTCACGTTTAGTCAACGCCAGTCTACGCAACCTGTCAAGAAAGTAAAGAAAACAAGATTAAGGAAAGTTATTGCGCTTGCAGAAAGCCCAACCAAGATTCCGCAACTCGAGACCCCGAATCGAGACCCCGACTCAGGCAGAGCCGAATGCTTCGACCAGGCAGAACCACGAGTTCTGCGCTTGGCATCGCGCTTTGTATTTGCGCGTTCAATCTCGGCGGCAAGGGCCGTTGTTTTCACCCATCAAAAGACCGGCGCAGAGTGATTCACTTCCTGCAACCACGGCGACATCCCGGTTTCAGCGTAGATCCGAAACACGTTCAAAAACACCTCGGCATCCGTTGCGATACCTGTTGCAGCTGCGCCTCAATGACATTTGAGGCGCCACGAAGGCATTACCGAACCAACGTTGGGTCAAAAGTCAGCAAAACATTCGCGATTCTACCGCAATTACCTCACGCACTTTGCTACGGTCGGCCTCAAGTACGGAAGGCCGCCGTGAAAAACAAACTCAAAGCCTTGATATGCTGCGGATACTGGATAGTGTAGTCACGAGATATTGAGTCCTAGTGCGATGCATCTGATGTGTATAGCAGCGAATGCAGAGTTTTTGGCGTATCTTGTTACAGCCAACGTTTCAGGTGCAGGAAAGCGTTTTCTACGAGATGACGCAATTTGTATCGCAGACACGACAGAGCAGAGCAGGGATGGGGATTTCTGGAACTGCGCCGCGCGGGGCAGTTGGGGCGGCATAGCCAGAGACAACCGGAGTTTATCGACTCGGTTTTCCGGATCATGCGCACCGATGCGCCATGGCGTGACTTGCCGACGGATTACGGCGACCCGGAGCAATACGCACCGTCCGTCATTTGGTGCGACAGGGGCGTGTGGGAAAGGCTTTTAGAAATCCTGATCGACAAGCCTGATGACAAATGGCTCATGATTGATGCATCCCACCGCAAAGTTCATGCCTCTGGCGCGAGAGGCGGCAATCAGGAGATGAGCCGTACAAAAGGGGGCTCAACACAAAACTGCCATCTGGCCGTGGACCGCAGGGCATGCCGCCTGTTATATTTAAGGTACAGGAGCAGACTGTAAAGAAGCAGACTGCCTGATTGACGGGCCGATTATCTGATCGCTGACAAAGGCTATGATATCAACGATATCCTCGAGAATGCCCTTGAGCAGGGTATGGACCGCCAAAGAAAAATCGCCGCGATCAACGCGCCTGCGATAAACACCTGTACAAAATCTCGTAGAAAACACTTTCCCGTATCTGAAACATTAGCTGCAACAGAATACGCCAAAAACTCTGCATTACCGCTATACACATCAGATGCATCGCACTATGGCTCAATATCTTGTGGCTACACTATACTAGATAACCGAGATTGAGGTTATCATGGGAAGCATGAGAAAGAGTCGTCTAAGCAAGAATAAACAAGTCCGTCTGCTTCGTTGCCGAAACCAGGCGCGAACGGCGGCCAGCCTGATGCATCACAACACCGCCGCCTGTTACTTCCTGCGTCTGCGTGAGATGATCGCCCATGGAACTGGAGAGTGAGGCGATGTTCGGTGGCAAGATCGAAGTGGACGAGAGCTATTTTGGCGGCAGGCGCAAAAGCAAACGTGGGCAACAGTGCACATCCCCGTTTTTGGCATATTAAAAAGGAGGGTACACCAGGATCATTCCAGACGCCGCCACTCTGATACCGATCATAAAGCGCAAGGCCGTACCTGACAGAATCGTGTATTCTGACTGCTAGATGGGTTCCAATGCACTTGGATGTGCCCAACTTTCACCATAACCATTCCAAGCTCTCTGCAGACCGTCATCATCACGTCAACAGCCTCGAGAATTCCAGACCAAGTGCAACATTCAATAGTGTCCCAAAGGAACATTTTGGCCTATTCTTGAAGGAGTGTGAGTGGAGATTCAACAACAGTGTCCCGTCAGATCAGTTATCGGATCTAAAACAATAGGGTAGGCATATCTGAACTAATTATCTAGGACAGCCCCCTCTTAAAGATATGTTTTGTTTTAATAACCTAGGAATTCTGTGATGTCTGATGACTTTGTCGCACTGCAGGAGGCTTTTTTTCAGCACCTACGCCACGAACGTAATCTGTCAGACTTGACGGTGATTGCGTATCGGCGTGATCTTGAAGATTTTAGCAGATTTTGGATCGAGTACGCTGAAACGGCTTTGAGCGAAAACACCTTTGCGACACTGGAGTTACGGCAGTTTCGCGCTTGGCTGAGCGCGCGTCTGCAACGGGGATTGGCAGCCAGTTCGACGGCGCGGTCCTTGTCGAGTTTGCGCAGTTTTAACCGTTTTTGCCGCATGGTGGAAAGCGGCTATAATCCGCATATACAAGATTTGCAGGCACCAAAGAAACCTCAGCGTCTACCGCGCCCCATCGCCGTGCGCGAGAGTTTCCGGCTGTTGGCCGCAGCGGCGAATCACTCCATCAAATGGGTAGGCAAGCGCGATGTTGCGTTGTGTACGCTGCTGTGGGGCTGCGGGCTGCGAATCGCTGAGGCATTAGCAGTCTGCCCGCAAGACCTCAACCGGGCCGACAAGACTCTGCTCGTCTTAGGTAAGGGCAACAAAGAGCGTCGCGTGCCACTATTGTCGATAGTTACCTCAGTCATAGCAGAATACATCGCTTCCTACCCGCAATCGCTAAACCCAGACGCACCGCTATTTCGCGGTGTGCGCGGCGGGGTGATGCGCCCGCGCAGTGCGCAGGCTTTGCTAACGCGCCTCAGACGCCAGCTTGGCCTCGCCGAAGACGTGACTCCGCACGCCCTGCGGCATTCCTTTGCCAGTGATCTGCTGAAACACGGCGGCGATTTGCGCACAATTCAGGAATTGCTAGGACACGCATCACTCTCCAGCACACAACGCTACACCGACGTTGATCGCGCGGCTTTGGCGCAGGTGTATCAGAAAGCACATTCACGCTGATTCTAATTATCTTTGCGCAATGTCAAAGGCTTCAAATGGAGCGTGTGCAGCGGGGGAGCGGGGGCGCTTGGAACTCTTCGCATCAAACCACGCAGGCGTTGGAAGCGTGATCGGCCACTGCATCCGCCCCCCAGTCAAATATGGTCGATGGATTTCATGAGCGATCAACTTTGGAATGGGCGACGCGTGTGGTTCGTTCATTGGAGCAGATCATGGAATGGCGAGGCAAGTCCGCGATGTTGATAATGGGCCTGAGTATATCAGTTTGATACTCACAAGCTGGGCAGAAAATCATCGGGTGCTCCATCCAACCAGGAAAGCCACAGCAGACATCGAATGCTACAACAGAACCGTATGAAAACCTGGTTTTAAATCACACCAAAAATAGGGAGGATTACCCTGACACTTAAGATTGAGATTTGAGAGTAGACTTGAGGTCTTTAAGTAGATTTTTTTGGTAAACCAGTATCAAATCGCCATTCGCACTCTTTCAAGAACATGCTGAAGCGTTTTTTTTGGAATACCATTGAATTTTCGCATATGCTGTTTTGCCTGGTTCCAGAAGTTTTCAATGCCATTGATATGATGACGTCCATGAGCAAAAAGTGTTGAATGATTGATCCCGTAGCGCTTGAACCCTGACACCGTTATACGAACAATAGCTATCAGTATAAACAAGGCGCTATTTTCTGCCGAATAATGGGCGTCAGAGTATCCGTTTTGGCGTCCGAGATGGTTTGTGTGTAAACACTTCCACCGCACTTAAAAATACCAGATACTGCCATTTTTCCAGCAGTTCCTCTACCTCGTTTCCCTTTTCGAATACCACCAGAGTAGCTTTCGTCTAATCTCTCCAGCAAACTATGCGGCTCTTTCCTGTTGTTTCTCGGCAATGGCGGTGCCGTGGCCTGTGAAAAAACAAACAGCTGTACTGCGCCGGCCGATGAACACCTGCCAATTCGGCTGCTGTTCCTGCTGTCAAACCCGCAGCAAAGTATTTCATGAATTCCAGTTGCTTGTTTCTAGATAATTGACAATGCTTTACATACATAGATAACAGCTAACTTATTTTAAGTCAGATGCCAGCCCCAAAGATAAAAATACTTTTTCGCCAGTGCCATCATGGCCCTGGCGCACGCTAAGTTGATGGTTTGCACGATCACCCACCCATGTTGTTAGTTTGCGCACCGAAAGCATGCTCGACCCGGAACCGCACCGATGATTCCGTTCGGTTGCTTTTCTGCGCCTGCTCAGTCAGGGGCCTTCTGCGCTTGCCTTTATGATAGAGACCTTTGGCTTTCAGATTCGTCTTTAGATTGTACAGAGCACCAACAAACCAACAACAACAATCCCAAACACCACCTCAACACCCCACGGTTTCCGATCCATACAGGATTTCCGCTCATCATCAGGCTCCCGCCAGATCTACTCTAGCACGGGCTGGAATTCATCCCAAGGCACAAATTCGCGCTAATCTCAACCAGAGTATCCTTAAACTTTGCATCCAGCGTCATGTAATGATCAGAAAGAGCAAGGAAACTCATCTGTGACATCAAAATCTCCCAAGCCTAGTTCGTGCCACCAGGCTACAATCAAAACAAAAACGGAGTACTTTTTAGAGGTGCCCACCGCTTAGTGAGGCAATAAGCGCTCCAAATCCATATGTGCTTCGAGATGATTGGCGAGGGCATCCAGCGTATCCTCTACCTGCTGTCGATACACGATTTTCTGGCGGAAGTCCAGATTCAGCGTTTTCAAGATATGCCCGCGAAAGTGCTCGTCCGCAAACAGGCCGTGCAAGTAGCAGCCCATGACTAGCCCGTTCGCACTCCGCGCCCCGAACGGAGTTTCATCGATGTACAGCATCGGGTTCGTGCAATCCGCGCCCGTTGTCACGCCAAGGTGCATCTCGTAGCCGCGCACCACACCGCCACTCAGGCGGTCATGCCCTGAGCGCTCGTTAAGGTGTTTCATCCCCGCCATGGTAGTGCTGAGGCGCAACAAACCGAGTCCCTCAATTTCAGCAATGCTGCCCTCTAACCTTTCGGGATCGTAGAGCATTTCGCCTAGCATCTGATAGCCTGCGCAAATCCCCAACACCGCGCCACCATGGCGGACGTGGGCTCGGATGTCGATATCCCAACCCTGTGCACGCAAGAAGTACAAATCCGACAGCGTGTCTTTACTGCCCGGAAGAATGATCAAATCGGCATCGCGCGGCAACGGTGTTCCCGGCGCGATAATCTGCACGTCTACCATCGGCTCGGAGATTAAAGGATCGAGATCATCAAAATTGGCAATTCGCGCCAGCCGCGGCACAGCAATTTTCAGTTTCGCCCCAGCATTGCACCGCGTTTTGACCTCCATTGCGTCTTCGGCGGGTAGGTGCGTAGCAGCTTCGAAATATGGCACGATACCGAGACAGGGCATCCCGGTATGCTGCTGCATGATGTCGCAGGCTGGAGTAAACAGACTTATATCGCCGCGAAATTGATTGATGATGTACCCGATTAACCGTTCTTGCTCCGAGGGATCGAGCAAAAGGTGTGTACCGACCACGCTTGCAATTATTCCGCCGCGATGGATATCCGCCACCAGCAATACTGGCGCATCTACAGCCTCGGCAAAGCCCATATTCGCGATATCCCCGGCGCGCAAATTCACTTCTGCTGGACTTCCAGCGCCTTCGATTAGCACCAAATCGACCTTGGCGGCCAGCGCACAATAGGCTTGTTTGGCGTGATCCAGCATTTGCGGCTTGAGCTTGTGGTACTCTCTCGCCGAATACCGTCCGATTACGTGACCATTGACGATCAACTGTGCTTTGTGTCCAGCCTCGGGCTTCAGCAATATCGGGTTCATGCGCGTTTCAGGCGCGAGGCCACAGGCCTGTGCCTGCAACGCTTGCGCCCGTCCAATCTCGCCACCATCACGTGCCACGGCGGCGTTGTTCGACATGTTTTGCGGTTTGAACGGTGCGACCGAAAGCCCCTGGCGCACAAAGGCCCGGCAAAGCCCTGCGGTAATCAAGGACTTGCCGACATTCGAGCCAGTGCCTTGGATCATGAGCGCCTTGGTCATGGTAGGGACGGTCAGAAATTGTTCGTGGCGGAACAGGTCTAGAAACCGCTATAATACTGCATCAAGGTGTTGCGCAATGGGTCTGCTATGGCGTTATGCTGTCTGGCCTCTAGCACGATACTTTGCGGCGTGGCAGCTGGATCGCCATAAAAGGTCGAATTCAATTCGGCATCAGCCCACAACCCGCCGAGCTTGACATTGACCCCAACATATGCCCCGCGTGCGACAGCGTACGATTTTAAAGCCGCTGAAACATCCAACCCACTGGAATAATCAACTCCGGCCCCTTCATTGACCACCGCCCCTCCCGCTTCACCGCCAGCGACTGGAGAGCCTTTCAGCATCACTTCGAGCTGATCGGAAGAAGTGATGATCGAGGCGACTTTTGCCGATTGAAAACCGACTTGAAGGCCGAATGAGCCACTACCTTGGCGGACGAAGGCCGGGTAGCTCCACTCACCGTTTGCAGCTTTGGCAAGCAACACACCGCTACCACCAGAGCCACCGAGGAAAAAACCACCCTTGACCAAATTCGGCGTGATGACGATCCCAACCACGTTCTTTGCGCGGAAATGCTCCAGAAAAGTTTCACCGATCTGCTGATCCTCGGCGAGGCTGACCAAGGTATCGCGAGCGGTCTCCACCAAGATGCGTGCCTTATCCTCGGGGGTTTTCCGGGTGTTGTCGATGTCACCGAGATTTTGCAGGCTTCCGCAAGCCGTGAGGCCAGAGATCAACAAGCCGAACGCCATAGGTAATATTACACGGAAAAGCATCATTGGGATATCCATCATTAGCAAGGGGGAGTCTGTTCACACTCTACGGGTGATAGCCTGATCAATGCAAGATCTTAACCCGTACCATTTATCCGGTTTATAGTACGCGTGGTAGCGTAGCCGTGCTTGAATGGCGCGATGAACACTCTGCCGCCGTAACTCGCGAGAAGTTCTGCGCCGACGACTTGATCTGGTTGGTAATCTCCGCCTTTGATCAGACAATCGGGCCTGAGAGCTTCGAGCAGAGCAAGCGGGGTGTCGTCTTCAAAAACCGTCACGGTAGCGACTTGCGGTAAGGCTTGCAGCATGGCGCAACGTGTCTCGGCATCGTTAATCGGGCGGGAACAGCCTTTAAGGCGGCGTACTGAAGCGTCACTATTTACGGCCACGATCAGGCGGTCACAATGCTGAGTACAAAATTGTAGCAGAGCGACATGCCCGGGGTGGAGTAGGTCGAAGCAACCGTTAATGAAACCGATTTTTTCGCCTGTTTCGCGCCAAAGTTGGGTTTGCATTTGCAGCGCAGGCAAAGTATGCACTTCAGCGGACTGCGTGACGGAGGGGGCGATTTGCTGGAGCAATTCGTGCATGGTAAAGGTTGCCGGGCCGACTTTGCCAATGGCGGCGGCGGCGGCGGCGGCGGCGAGCTCAAGGGCTTCAGTTGGGGCATAACCTGCGGCAAGACCCGCGCTGAACACCGCGCATAGGCTGTCTCCGGCGCCGGTAACAGCGGAAACATCACGTACGGGTGCGGACAGGTAATG
>JABSOH010000048.1:3512-11471 GCA_013216065.1 Alphaproteobacteria bacterium | reverse complement strand
AAGATCTACCCTAGTGGTCGCGAGGTTCTTAAGGGTATTACGTTGCAATTTTTACCCGATGCCAAGATTGGCATTCTGGGTATGAATGGTGCCGGAAAATCGACGCTGCTGAGGATCATGGCGGGAGAGCTTGAGGTGTCTTCGGGTGAGGCGTACGCTGCCAAAGGCGTTAAGATTGGTTATTTACCGCAGGAACCGAAGCTGAACGATGCTTTAACGGTTCGTGAGAATGTGATGCTGGGTCTTGCGGAGATAGCGGGTATTGTGCAGGTGTTCAACGACATCAGCATGCAGATGGTCGAGCCGATGAGCGCCGATGAGATGAATACGCTGATCGAGCAACAGGCTGAATTGCAAGAGAAAATTGATGCTGCTGATGCATGGGATTTGGATCAACGGGTGGATATGGCGATGGATGCCCTGCGTTGTCCTGAGGGCGATAGCGCGACCACGAATCTTTCGGGTGGTGAGCGGCGGCGGGTTGCGCTGTGTCGGCTACTGCTGGAGAAACCGGACGTTCTACTGCTTGATGAGCCCACCAACCACCTTGATGCATTGACGATTTCTTGGTTGCAAAAATACCTTTCCGAGTATCCTGGTATGGTGATGATGGTGACTCACGATCGCTATTTTCTGGATTATGTCACGGGGTGGATTCTCGAATTGGATCGTGGCACTGGGATCCCGTATCAGGGCAATTACTCGTCGTGGCTGGAGCAGAAGGAAAAACGTCTGGTGCAGGGAGGCCGAGAGCAGGAAGCCCGCTTGCGTTCTCTGAAAAGTGAAAAGGAATGGATCGATGCTTCGCCCCGGGCGCGTCAGGCGAAGTCCAAGGCGCGGATCAGTGCCTACGAAGAAAAACTGGCGCAAACCCAGTCCAAAAGTTGTAGCACAGCAGAAATTATTATTCCGCCTGGTCCGCGCTTGGGCGATACGGTGCTTGAGGCGAAGGGGTTGAGTAAGGGCTTTGACGGTAAGCTCTTGATCGATGATCTGAGTTTCCTGCTGCCGCCCGGTGGTGTGGTTGGGGTCATTGGTGCGAACGGCGCGGGTAAGTCGACGTTTTTAAAGATGATCACAGGGCAGGAAAACCCGGACTCTGGAATCTTAAGCCTCGGTGAGACTGTGGTTTTGGGCTATGTTGATCAATCGCGTGATGCTTTGAACGATAAGATCAGTGTTTGGGAAGCCATCAGCGACGGGCAAGATATGATCAAGCTTGGCAAGCTCAAACGCCAGAGCCGTGCCTATGTTGGTTCGTTTAACTTTAAGGGCGCTGACCAAGAAAAAAAGGTTGGTGTGCTTTCTGGTGGCGAACGCAATCGGGTGCATTTGGCACGGATGCTGAAGTCCGGGGCGAACACTTTACTGCTCGATGAGCCGACCAACGATCTTGATGTCGAAACTTTGCGCGCACTCGAAACCGCGCTTGAGGATTTTGCAGGCTCGGTGATCATCGTCAGCCATGATCGCTGGTTCTTGGATCGTATCGTCACGCATATTCTTGCCTTCGAGGGAGACTCCCACGTTGAATGGTTTGAGGGCAGCTATCGCGATTACGAAGTCGATTTTCTGCGCCGCACGGGTAAGGATGCTTTGATTCCCGAGCGTATAAAATTCCGTCGTTTCGCGCGAGGTTAGGGTGATGGCACGACGCCTGACGATTCTCGATACGACCCTGCGCGATGGTGCGCAGACGCGAGGTGTGGAGTTCTCGGTTGCCGACAAAATCGCGATTTCCGAGGCTTTGGATCGTTTGGGGGTTGATTATATTGAAGGAGGCTGGCCAGGAAGCAATCCGGTGGATAACGAATTGTTTGCCAACCCACCAAAATTGCGTAATAGCCGCATGGTGGCGTTTGGCATGACGCGGCGCGCAGGCATTTCGGCGGCAAACGATCCGGGAATGGCGGTTTTGGTACAATCGGATACATCGATGTGTATTGTGGGCAAGAGTTGGGATTTTCACGTCGAGAAAGTGTTGCAAATTTCGCTCGAGGAAAATCTTGATCTGATAGCGACCTCGATTGTTTATCTTGCGGCATCCGGACGCGAGGTCCTGTTCGATGCCGAGCATTTTTTTGATGGCTACCGCGCCAATCCGGACTATGCACTGCGTTGTGTTGAAGCCGCGCTGAATGCTGGTGCGCGTTGGGTGGTGTTGTGCGATACCAATGGTGGCGGAGTCCCTAACCTGATTGCCGACACGGTGTATGCTGTAGCGGAACGCTTTGATGGCGGACATCTTGGGATACATACCCATAACGATACTGGAAATGCCGTGGCGAATACGCTGATGGCGGTCGAGGCCGGGGCTTGTCATGTGCAAGGAACGCTCAACGGTCTCGGTGAGCGTTGCGGCAATGCAGATATTTTGACGACGATTGCCAATTTGGCGTTCAAGACGGATTTTGATATTGGGGCTGCTGCCGAGAGTTTGCATCTGCTACGCCCAACGGCAAAACTGCTCGACGAGCGTTTGGCGCGGGAATCCAATTCCCAGCAGCCCTATGTTGGCGACTCGGCATTTGCGCACAAGGCTGGGCTGCATGCTTCGGCGATGGCGCGCGATACGCGCAGCTACGAACATATTGCGCCCGAGCTAGTGGGCAATGTGCGTCATATTGTAGTTTCCGAGCAATCGGGTCGGGCTAATCTGGTCGATCAGTTGTCAAGCCTTGGCTACCACGATGTTGCTGAGGATACTCTGCGCTTATTGTTGAAGCGCCTCAAGGAAGAAGAGGCCAAAGGGTTCTCGTTCGACGGTTCAATGGCGAGTTTTCATCTTTTGGTCGGGGAAATCATCGACCATCGTCCGGATTTTTTCAATCTGATGCGTTACAGCGTTGCGGCAACGCGGCGCAGGGATCGTTTTGGTGAGATTTTTACCGAGACTGAGGTGACGGTACAGGTGATGATGCCCAATGGCACCGAGGTGCATCGGGTTGCGATGGGCAATGGCCCGGTCAATGCGATGGATTTGGCGATGAAGTCGGCCCTATGTCATTTCTACCCGATTTTGCAAGGGGTGAACCTGCTTGATTACAAAGTCCGTATTATGCCCGCGCGCGATGACGCCAGTGGGACTGCGGCGATGACACGGGTGCGAATCGAATCTGCCCTTGGCGATGCGCCAAGCGCGATTACACAGGGGGTTTCGACCAACGTGCTTGATGCCAGCTATTTTGCCATGCGCGACACGTATCGCCATATTCTGTGGAAAGAGTATCGTCGTGATCCCGGTAAGTTTGACTTGGTACACGCCACAAAGTCATGAGCAAAGCTGATCTGCCGAAGCCGATTGTGGTGTTGCATCGGGTGCAACTCGGCGAGAATATTGGCATGAGTGCCCGTGCGATGGGCAATTGCGGTCTGGAAAATTTACGTCTGTCCAGTCCGCGTCGGGGCTGGGATCGTGATAAAGCGCGTGCGGCGGCGGCGGGTGCGGCGCAGGTGGTGGATGATCTTGAGGTTTACGCCAGTTTGCCGAGTGCGTTGGCGGATTGTTCGGTGGTTTTGGCAACCAGCGCAAGACGGCGTAACGTATCGCTTCGCGTGATCGATTCTGAAATGGCGGCGCAGGAAATACATACCGCTTCGGGTCGCGTGGCGTTGTTGTTTGGTGCTGAAAGCACGGGTTTGGATAACGATTCCATCAGCCTCGCCGATGCTGTGATAGAGATTCCGCTTAATCCCGACTGCACCTCGCTGAACCTCTCTCAGGCAGTATTACTGGTGGCCTATGCTTGGTGGCGAAGGCTTGGGCAGTGTTGTGTTGAGCGGAAAAAGAAAACGCACGTCTCAGCAACGCGGCAAGAAACTGCGTACTTGCTTGCGCGTCTTGAGGGATTGCTGGCAGGAAAGGGGTTTTTCACTGACGAGAATCTCCGTCCCGTGCTGTGGCGCAATGTACGGGCCATGATCCACCGTAGTGGCTTTAGTACACAGGAGGTGCAAACTTGGCACGGAATTTTTAGTGCTTTACTGCGCCGCTAAAGCCACAAAAAAGTTGAAAACTGAGGGAGAATCTTTAGAGGCGGTTTTGCGCGATTCAAAGTTTAGGCGTGCTCGCGTGCAAAGCTATTTTACGTTCTATTCAAGGTTAGTGCTGGTGATAAACACCCTAAAGCGCTTGCATCAAGATGGTGACATTGGTGATGTCCTCGGGCGCGATATCTTTTAGTACACAGAACGATGCCCCATTGCCTTTACTCAGGTGGGCAAGCTCAACTTGTTCGCTGTTGTTGAAATTCTCGGTACCGTTGGTGTTGGGAGGGGGCGTTCAAATAAATCTTGGGATCAGGAATAAACGAGGAATCAAAACCCTCGTGGAACTGTAGATAGTACTGATCGTCCTTAAAAATCACACTAACCAGGCTTTCACTGTGATGGGCAACGTCATTGCGAGGGTTCATTGGCGTGGACATCGGCATCGGCCAGAACTTCACCCCCGCTTAGGCGTTCGGCGAGGTCTTTGGTGTATCCAACTACAGCATCGGTGATATCGTCAAGAATATTGGCCTGAACGGTGGGCGCGAAACTCAATCCTAAAGTAAAAATGATGGCAAAGAGCAACATGGTATGGCGATACTCTATCGAAATGAAATTCTAGAGCGGAATTCTCTCATGCTGGATCATATTCTGTTTCCGATTTGTGTTGAGTTGTGATTCACTGTTGATGCTGTGAGGTGGTCAGCATGAATAGGATCGCCACTTTCCAGCGATTTACGTGCTCGTGTTGTTTCAGCAATTGATGGCGGACTTTCGCGCCGAGCGTCAGCGGCAAAATTTGGTGTTTCGATTGTTTCAGCGGTGCGTTGGCATTAGCGTTTTAAACGGACAGGATGCGTGTTGCACCGGATCCTCCTGGAGGAGATAGGCCAAGCCATAAGCTAGAAAAGTCCATGCTTCCCTGGTTCTGTCCTGGATTGACAAGCAAGCAGACCGCACTATCCGCGATCGGCAGCTTTGGTTTGATGACCCTCAATCCGTCACGGCTGATCTTTTTTGATGAGTGCGGCACAAGCACCAAAAGGGCGCGCTAAACAGGGTGAGAGCGCTGTATTGCTTCAATCCCTCATGGTCACTGGAAGATAACGACTTTGGTGTCTGGTCTGAGCCTGAAAGGGATTGCGATTCCAATGATACTTGACGGCTTCATGAATGGCACAGTGTTCAACGCCTATGTCGCGCAAATCCTCATCCTGGAATTGAAGCGAGGTGATATTGTGATCATAGACAATCTGCCCGCCTAGCGGTATCGCCGATAAAATCGGGACAGAATGGGCAAAGATGCTCTACCTGCCACCTTGTTCACCCGACTTTAATCCCATTGAAAATGGCTGTCGCGCAAATCAAAGCTTTTCTCAACACCATTGCCACTCGTACAAGGGACAACCTTGATGAAGCCATCGAAAAAGCAATCGATCTTGCCACAGAACACCTCAGGCCCAAAATTATTTTCGCTCCTGCCAATATGCAAAGTGATGCAAACTCAGACTCTTGCGCAATGTAATGCTCAAGCCGTACTGGATAGTCTGCCTGAATATGATAAACGTGGGTTCATGATGATTATCGGAACACTGCTGGCAATCTGGTGGTGGCGACGATATGCAAATCTATCTCCTGAAGACCGATGATGGTCAAGTGCTCTTGGGGCGTAAGTTCAAAGGTAAAGACGTGGCCAAATTCAAAAATCCACGGGTCTTGATATTGAGCAGCTTTTCGCAGAACAGATACTGGTAAGCATCCAGTCCGGTGACAACCGTATGCCACCAGGTAACCTCCGCCTTAAGCGGAGTCGTATTATGGGCGGATAACCGCATCAAGGTCGCAATGCAGGGTGGATCCTTGTCAACCTCGTGCATCTTTAGTTGTACTAGCGAGATCATCGCTTACCAACGCCGCGCCTTTTGGGGTCGTGGGTAGTGATAGCATGAACGTGCTGAGTGATATTCTGGCAGAATATCCGTTGGCCGATTAGCACCACGTCATTTTTTAGACTTCCGATGCCGATGAATTTCCAGACCTGCATTGCCCCAGACGGCAAAATTTTATAGCCAAAACTTTGAATGATCAGTTTCGAACCTAAGAGACAAAATTTCCGGACAGGAAAATTACTCAATGTATGTGGCTACTTGCTCCTGAAAATGCACTTCCATTCCGAGTGGCCATGATGACGTAAGCCAGAACAGATTCAATTTTTACCTCAATCTCGTTATAATCAAAGTTCTCTGGTAGTCCAGTGTTCTCATCCCAAAGAAAATCCCGAATGCGAATTTTCATTGCAGCGCGAGTGGTTTGTTTGGCAAAGAAATCCTGGACCCGCGCTACTTCGGCTTGAAGAATATTGTGCAATTCTTGAGCAACCCTCTTAATACGATCTGTCTCGGCCTTGGTAAGGTTCGGTTTGTGTAGCAGGTCGAAAAGAACCAAAGTCTCTTCATCGCCCAACCCTTCACGAACCACTCTTTGTTGTTCTTCGTTCAAATCCTGAACCAGTTTCAGTAGCTTCAAAAGTTTTCTCGATGATTACCCGGTCTTTCTCGTTGTTGTATTCGTCAACAATCTTTTCGTAGTGTTGCTGAAAATTTGTTCGTAATGGATTTTGCAACAGCATCCTCTGTAGACGTTTTTCAATCATAGCCTTCAAACTTTGTACGGTGGAGTGCTTGGCCGGGCTACGAGCAAATTCTTTTCGCAGGCGTTCGAAATCAATCTGGCTGATGTCATAAAGCCCACTGCCATCATCTCCGGTCTTATTGGGTACGACGGCCTCATCAATGACCTTGTGAAGTGCGCGGGTGATGTCGATATATCAATTTTCTCTACATCGGCCTGAAGACTTCTGTAGATGATGTTGATAGCGTCACGGGCAGAACGATAATCATTGACTCGCCTAAGGTTGAGGCAGGCTTTGAACTTTTTGAACACCTCTCTGCACATGATCTCAAACTGCTTTCGGGTTACGTCATTGATGTTGATGGCTTCCTTTGCATCGATGATCGCCTTGTTGCGTTCGAATCCTATCTTCTCGTTGATATCCTTTAGGTGGAAGTTATGGGCGTTCAGATAAGCCCTGACCGTTTCAATAGCTTCTTCAAGCTCTTCAAGTAGTTTTTCATTGGGTCTGACGGGATCGATCTCTCGCGGTGATTTGCCATCACCCGTATCATCTCCGGTATGCCCGGCAAAGGTCGCCAGGGCTTTGCGCAGGTTTTTCAGGATACCGCAGTAATCGACGATCAAGCCATTATTCTTGTCTTTATAAACCCGGTTGGTTCGCGCAATCGCCTGCATGAGTGTGTGGGCTTGAAGAGGTTTGTCCAGATAGAGCGTCGAGAGGCTTGGCACGTTAAATCCGGTCAGCCACATAGCGCAGATGATGGCAACCCGGAACGGATGTTCCGCGTTTTTAAAGGCAGACTCTATATCGATGCGTTTGCCGTCATCGGTATCGAAGCCGTCCTTGATCAGTTTGCGATGGGGGATGATATCAATATTCCATTTGCGGAACTTTTCGACCTCACCTTGTTCCTCGCTGACGACCACAGCCATGCGCGTTTTCCGCATCCAGTTCAGCTGCCTCTGACGATCCGCGATCTCCTGCTCGTCACAAGTTTCGAGTTCCTTCTCAAACTCTTCGATCCGACGATCCCAGTGATTGACTAGCAGATGATGCATCCGCGCGCAGGTGATCTTGTCGATACAGATCAACATGGCCTTGCCGGTTTCCCACTGGGTCGAGTAGTGGTTAACGAAATCACAGGCAATCTGCTCCAGACGGCTTTCGGCGGTGATAATGTGGTACTCGCGCTTGAGTTCGTTCTCCAACCGTTGGCTAGTGTCAATATCGTCGATCTCGAATTCCTCGATTCTGTCAGCGATACGTTCGTTGAGATCGTTGGTGGCAATGCCGAGTTTCGCACCACGTGCGTCGTAATAGAGCGGGATGGTGGA